>NZ_JAYGHC010000003.1:1715-65862 GCF_034932285.1 Cronbergia sp. UHCC 0137 | reverse complement strand
CCTTCTGCCTTCTGCCTTCTGCCTTCTGCCTTCTGCCTTCTGCCTTCTGAAGACTAAACCGGTAAATTATTGGGGTCAATTCCCTGGGATTGCAAGTAAGCCATCAGCCTTTCTTTTTCCTTGCGTTCCTGTTCAATTCTTTCTACTGCCCAAGGTAACAAATTACCGTCTTGATCCCACCACCGCAACCAATACCCAGTCCGTCCTTCTTTTGCTCCTCGCCAAGTTCCTAAAAATAGTCCCATCGTATCAATCCAATGACGACCATTTTCATCTGGTTGCTTTAATTCATAATGTCCATCTTCTAATTGATAATATTCTAATAAACCTCCATTTGGGTCGAAAATGATATAAACGGGAACTTGTAAAATTTGTTCATAAAAAAACCATCTGCCTGGTGGGTAAGTACGTTTAAATGAATATTCTCCACCTTCTTGATCTGATAAAAACTCCATCACTAAAGTTGGTACATCCCCTTCTAAATTAGGTGTATAACTTTTGCGTTCTGGTAAAATTTCCTTGACTGAGGTAACATATAACCAATCTGGTGCTTTAGCGACAAATTGCCCATTTAATGTCGCACACACTGCTAAATTGGCAGCAATTAACATCTGTGGTTGAATGAAATCACTGATTTCTAAACTTTCCCGCAAAGCCCCTGCTAATAATGGCTGTCCTGTATTTTCCACCGGTTCATCCTCTAACTGAAAATCATCCGGTAAGGCTTCCCAAGAGATGACCAGTTCTGTGGCTGATTTACTTTCACTGAGTAGGGCGGACACTGAGCTACGCCGAAGTGTTGCCATAAACGCTACCTTTGGTTGATTTATTCTGATTTTATCACGAGGCGCGGTACAACAAATTAATATCTAATTAACGTTGTTTGCGTACAAAGCCCTAGTAGAATACTTTAGGTTAATTAACTGACAACTACCAGGAGTAACAAGTGCCTACACAACTACTAATCTATAAAGAGGCAATTCCAGTATCTAAGCTAACACATAAAGACTGGTCAATTAACACCAATCCAGACTTTAGCTTTGCTCAAGGTTTAAATTCAGTACCGTTGATGTCCATAGAATTTACCAATGCAGTAACAGAATACCCTATTGTATTTACTGGAACAGAAGAGGAAATAATCCCAGCAGTTATATTGGGGATCAAATCTGAAGAAAATCTTTATGTTGCACAAAACGGCACTTGGGAAGGAAAGTATATTCCCGCTTTTGTGAGACGTTACCCATTCGTATTTTCTAGCAACGATAATGGGGAGAACTTCACCCTCTATATCGATCAGGAGTTTGTCGGTTGGAATCAAGACGGTATTGGAGAAAGACTATTTGATGATCAAGGAGAGCAAACACAATACCTGGTTAATATACTAGGATTTCTCCAGGAATATCAGGTACAGTTTCAACGTACACAAAACTTCTGCAAGAAACTCAAGGAACTTAACCTACTCGAACCAATGAAGGCAGATTTTACACTGATTACAAATGAGAAAACTTCCTTGACAGGTTTCATGGGTATTAATCAAGAAAGCTTGAAAAAACTTTCCAGTGAACAACTAATGGATTTAATGCAGTCCGACGAATTGGAATTGGTGTATTTACATCTCCAATCTATGAGAAACCTATCTGCATTAGTAGATCGGATGTCTTTAAAAGCATCTCAAAATCAGCAGCAACAATTAGTAGACAAAGAAGCTACACAATTAATACAAAATAACAACATAGTAGAGGAAGAAAGTATTTTCGCCAATACTGGTGTAGTATAGAAATAGCTGACTGGGTTTTACATTTTCAATTGAATAAGAGAAGTCCACAAAAAAGATGATCCAATCTTGTATTATTAGCAGACAAGATGCCTGCACCACAAGAAATTTTGGGATATTTTTTTATTTGGAAGTCTCTAATTGCAAATTTAAAATCCAAACTAGGACTTAGAGGTTGTTTGAAAAGTATCAGAATTAATCAAGATCCCCCCAACCCCCTTACAAGGGGGGCGAAATTACTCAAAGTCCCCCTTAAAAAGGGGGATTTAGGGGGATATGCGGGTGTTGAATCCGACGGTAGGTGCAAGGTTATAGCCTCTTGTGTCTGAAAAACCTTGCACTTTTGTCGATAGCCAGGGATGAAAAAATGTCTGACTCCTGACTCCGGTCACTGAGCGTAGCCGATAGCGTAGCGTGGCGTTAGCCATAGTGCTGACTCCTGACTCCTAGCCCTAACGAAAGGACTTTTTCCGCAAACCCTATCTACTACCTCCTACGACCAGAACCAAAGGAACGCCGACTAGAAGAACGACGACTACTACCGAAACTACTACCAGAATTACGTCTGGTGGAACTGGAGTTACCTGAAGGTCGGAGTGTGCTGCTACCAAAACCTGAACCTGTGGCTCGACTATCAGTTCTGGTGCGTGGTGTGGCACTAACTGCTGGTGATGATCTTCTAATTCCCCCTGTAGTACGGAATGTAGTGCGGTTTCTTACGGCGGCGGGGGGTTCATTATAGCGATCGCGGTAGCGAGTAACTGCTTGGTTATAATTAGAACCATATCCACCGTAACCAGTCATAATCCCACCTGATTGATAAACTGGTGGCACATAATATTGAGGTCTAAACAATAGACTACCTATAGCTTGACCTGCTAATGCTCCCGCAAAAGGAGCCCAGAAGTTACTTTCTTGACGAACCACCACTGTTTCTTTTTGTCCAGTTTGGGGATTAGTTTTTGTTTCGGTGACGTTGTGGACGTACTGAATTTTGAAATCTTCTGTTAGATATAGAACTGGCTGACTATTTTCCACTTTCAGGTAAGTTTTTTTACCTTGTTTAATTTCATCATCCGTCAGCCGTGCCATTTGCAAATTTTCGGTACTGAAGGTTGGGGGCTGATTATTCAGTAAAAATAACTGATATTCCCCAGTTCCATCATCGTAAGTTGCTTGTTGAACCTGATATTGGCCATCACTGAGTTTAGTAATATTGGGGGTTCTGCTAACATTCCCCGTTGAAGTTGTGGTTTGATTTCCTCCCCCACAAGCAACAGTTGTTAAGCATAAACTCAAGGCTAAAAAAACTACTGTAATTTTCCGTGCTACGCTGGTGATCATGAGATTATTGTCCTATTTATCGCCAATAAATTACAAAGGGATCAATTCTGGGAAATACTCTAATAGCACATCATTAGTCAATTCATCACCTAATTGTGCTGGTGAAAAATGTACTTGAATGGCTCGAAAATTATGCTTGTAGTGCAAATTAATTAAAGCTTTCAACCCTGCTTTCAATGCTTGGACATTAGCAAGATTTGTTTCTAATTCTGGAACTTCTCCTTGATATGCTACTGTAATCATTATAACTACATTACGAGTTACAGGGATAGATAAGGCTTGATTGGGAGAGTCACTTGAATATACTCCAGAACTATATCTTTGAGCGGAATCTGTAAATAATTCGTTTACATAGTCCCCTGCTTCACCTTCATTCCAAAATACATCCCCCTCATTACCTGCTGACAGCCAATATTCATCATATCTGAGGAGACTTTCACAGATTTCCACCAGTGTTTCTCCCAAAACTTCCATGTCACCATCTGCGTCAATGGCTTCCCGTGCGGCGCTATTTAAAACACCCAAAATTGGTGCTACTTCACCCCCACCTAAATGCAAGAATAAGCGTAGGACGACATAACGAGTTTTACCAATCATGCGATTGAAAGTATCACGCATTGTTTTTCTCCAAAAAATTGCTAGTTAACCCAAGTTGTCTGGTAAGTTAGGATATACAGTGAACGTCAAACTCATCTAATTCAGAGACTTTTAACCCTATGACCTATGACCTATGACCTATGACCTATGACCTATGACCTATGACCTATGACCTATGACCTACAATTAATTGTTATAGTAAAATCCCTGGATAAAATCTACAATTACATTTAACGAAGGCATAATATAAGCCACTTCATTAAATGTATGTTCTTCAGGTACGCCATGAGTTGTAGGACGATTAATAATTTTCTTCCCAAAACTGGGATTATCATACAGAGTTAAAGTTTGGGCGCTAGAATTTGTGAGTATTATCTGGGTAGGGGCTTTAAAAAAACCTAATTTTACAGCCAGGTCTAGATACTTTTTCGTTTGTTGAGTTGTTTTCGATTTATTTATTGCTTCCTCCGTCAAAAGGGTGATTTGTTGTACGAGATTGGGAGATTTAAAACTTTGGTGATCTATCATTTCTTGACGAATCATTTCCATGATAGTTTCAATGCTTTTTTGAGTAGCGGCAGAGTCTTTAAAGGGCATAATTGCCATATAAGCTTTAGGAAATAGTGCTTCGTCACTATCTAAGCGGAAGGTAAGAATAGTCCGACGGCTACCGGTTTCCATGCTGGGAGGATGTATTAACTCTTGATATTCTTGGGCAATTTGATAATAAGTTCCAGCGAGGACAAAATTAGCTTCGTGTTCTAAGGGAGCATCAACAATAATACGAATTGTGGGTGGGGTAGCATTAAAAAATTCTCGTAGTTCTTCAGGAGTAAAATGTTGGATAATAGTGCGATCGCCCTTGGGGGAAAGATCAACCCATTCGCAGGTAATACCCTCAGTTTTCAGCCCAAATCGAGCGGTGCCGTACAGTTTAGCACCTGTTAAAATAGCACCGGATAAATCAGCGCCAAGCCATTCTACTTTCACTAACTTGGCCTGAGTTAAGTTGGTATGTACTAAACTAGCATTGGTAAAGTTAGCATTACTCAAGTCTGCTCCGGTTAAATTAGCACCACTGAGTTTGGCTCTACTTAAATCTGCCCACCGGAGATTAGCTCCTCGTAAATCTGCCCACCGGAGATTAGCCCCACTTAAATCCGCACCACTGAGATTTGTTAGACACAAATTAGCTTGTCTGAGTTCACTATCTCGGAGATTTGCACCACTGAGGTCAGCACAACTAATATCAGTAGTATTTAAGTTAGCCATTTCTAAGTTAGCTTCTCGCAATAGACAAGACCTTAAATTGGCTTCACTTAAATTAGCGCGACGGAGATTAGTTTGGCGGAGTGTGGCTTCTCGCAAGTTGGCGCTGTTGAGGTTAGCATCAGATAAATCAGCACGAGTCAGATCAGCCCTAATTAACTCACTACGAACCAGGGAAGCGTCCCTCATTTGAGCGTGAGTGAAATTAGTTCCCATCAAATTAGCCACGTTCAAACTAGAGTTGTTGAGAATGGCATCGGTAAGATTTGCGCCACTTAGTCTACCTACATTTAGTTTGGCGTAACTCAAATTAGCTTCAGTGAGATTTGCTCCACTGAGGTTTATTACACTCAAATTAGCTTGGCTAAGATTAATACCGATTAGTTTAGCACCACTCAAGTTAGTTTCTGCTAGGTCAACTCCAATGAAGTCTAATACTCCTGCGGCATATTTTGACAATAGTTCTTCTACATTCATAATAAATCTCCCCCTACAATACTAACTTCAATAGTTGATAAAGTAGGCACAGAATAGATAAAAGTTGACTGATCAAAATCAAAAATGAAAATAGGTATTTTAGGATTAGGACTCATTGGTGGCTCGTTAGGGTTTGATTTGCGCTCACTGGGACATTATATTTTAGGAGTTAGTCGTAGTGAATTGACCTGTCAGCAGGCTATTGACATCGGTAGCGTTGACCAAGCATCGGTTGACTTGCAACTGTTGGCCGCTAGTGAGGTTGTATTTATTTGTACTCCTATAAGATTTATTGTGCCTCAAGTTGAGCAATTGATTTCTCATTTACCTGCTACGACTATTATTACTGATGTTGGATCGGTAAAAGCACCAATAGTAGAAGCAATTTCTCCCCTGTGGGAAAATTTTATTGGTGGCCATCCCATGGCAGGAAATACAGATGTGGGGATAGGGGCAGCGCAACGGAATTTGTTTGTGAATCGGCCTTATGTACTGACACCAGTGGCTACAACACCCAGTAGAGCGATCGCTATAGTAGAAGAAATAGTGCGATCGCTAGGCTCTATTATCTACCATTGCGAACCGGAACAACACGACCGTGCCGTTAGTTGGATTTCCCACTTACCTGTCATAGTCAGCGCCTCTTTAATAGCAGCTTGTTTAAGCGAAACCACCCCAGAAATTGCCCAATTAGCCCAAAATTTCGCCAGTTCCGGCTTTCGAGATACCAGCCGCGTTGGTGGTGGCAATCCCGAATTAGGAGTAATGATGGCACGCTACAATCGTCAAGCATTACTTAACTCACTACATCAATATCGTCATAGCCTCGATGAATTTATTCACCTGATTGAACAAGAAAAATGGGAAATCCTAGAAGATAAGCTCAAATTAAATCAGCAGTCCAGACCTAATTTTGTAGAATAGTATAGTCAAGTAGGGGCGTATTGCAATACGTCCCTGAAAATATGCCATCTGTTAATCTTTAATTAAAGAGCGATCGCCCTGACAAATTAACCATACTAACCACAAGGTATTGTGATGATTAATATCAATGAACTAAAACAATTATACGAAATTGACGATTATCTTTGGTTGGAAGAAACCATTAAACTTTTAAAAACCAAAGATTTACACAATTTAGACATAAACAATTTAATTGAAGAGTTAGAAAGTTTGGGTAAAAATAATTTAAACAAAGTTAGAAGTCTATTAAGACAAATTATTATTCATCTTTTATTATTGCAGTATTGGCAACAAGAATATGATCGAAATTATCGTCATTGGCAGGGAGAACTTATTGCTTTTAGAGATGATTTAAGCAATAGTCTAACTACGACATTGAAAAATAAATTAATTGAAGAATTAGAAAATATTTATAGTGTTGCCTTAAAAATCGTTATTCAAAAAACAGGACTATCATCAAATTTATTTCCCGATAAATGTCCATACTCCTTAGAACAATTATTAAATGATAATTGGTATCCTTAAAATCCCGAAAATTACTACTCACTCAAGTTGCTAATTATTAATTTTTCGGATATTTTGTAGTCTGTAGGGTGCGTCAGACAAAATAATTTAGGCTAAAATCAGTAATTTTAAGTTTCTGACGCACCTTATTTGATCTAAGAGGATGTTTAAAAAGTTATTCATGTATAAATAAACCCCTCTCCAAACCTCTCCCCGACGCGGGGAGAGGCTTTGAAACCCCCATTCCCTTGTAGGGAAGGGGGGCTAGGGGGGCTAGGGGGGTTAGGTTTCTAATATCTATTAGTTTCATATAATACTTTTCAAACAACCTCTAACTAGCAACTTACATTACTCTAGATTCAAATTTAGAGTTTTTGGCAGATTTAATTGATTAATTAGTAGTTTATTTTCACAATCAAGTTTTAAATAACCATGCAGTTTTGGTAACAAGGATTTCCACATTAACGGCGTAATCTCCGACAGCAAAGAAATTTGTAACTTTTCAGTAACATCTATTTCTTGTTCTAACATTATATTCATCACGACAGCCGAAATGAGTAAATCAGCCTCCTCAGAACCAACACCAGTCGTATCAATTAAAAGAGTAGTTGCCTCCTGCTGAAAATGATCAACAACATCAAAAAATATTCTAGCTAATTCTAAACCTAATTTTTCTTCATCCGTTGACCAATCTGGGAAAATAATTAAATTAACATCCTGGAGATTCAAATATAAAAGAGTCGTATCAACTAAAACCGAACTTACGGTTTCAGCCATCTTTACCCAAGAAAACTTTTTCGCTTGTTCCAAACCTGCCCTAATTAAAGAATTACGCACCCCAGGTTTTTGAATTTCACAAAGGGCATTTGCTAACTCATCAACATCATTATCAGGTACATATATTGCAGCCTCACCAGCCACCTCTGGAATTGAAGCATTAGCACAAGTAATCACAGGACAACCGCAAGCCATAGCCTCAACAATAGGCATTCCAAAACCCTCATATTTAGAAGGATAAACCAATGCTACAGCACCAGAGTAAGCTACTGCTAATTCCTCATCACTCAGTTTCAACATATGTACAGTTATACCTGAAGAATAGGCTCTCAACTCAGGTGCTAATATGCCAGCATTACCAGTACCAACAATATCAAAACCATAATTATTTACCAACTCTGCTATAGCTTGGAAAAACAAAATACTATTTTTATAACTCCCCCCAATCCCAACTAATAAAAAGTAGGGTTTTGTAATTCCATATTTATTTTTAAAAGCATTAATCACGTCAGGTTTAGCAGGGGTAAAAGTCTGACTAACTCCGCAATAAGCAACATTAACCGACTCTAAAGGTATATCGGGAAAAAACTTCACTAAATCCCGTGCTGTATGTTCAGAAATAGCTATATAGTTAGAAGCGTGTTGAATCCCTTGGTGTTTTACTTGCCACATGGGTTCATTAATATCCCATTTCATCACTTCAGGAATCATGTCATAAGCCATGAATACAGAGGGTGTTGTAATTGGCGTTGTATAATAGGAAGAGATGAATAAATCTGCCCCTTCCTGATTACAAACTTCCTGTAACATTTCCCTATCATTATCAGGGTTATTGTAGTCATAATAGGGGAGAGTCAGATACTTTACGCCCCCTATTTTTGGTGCAGTTCCAGCCCTATCCAGGACAATAATATGTTTAGCAAAACCGCTATTTACCCATTCTTCTAGCAGCGATTTCCAGACACGGGCAATACCAGTTTGATAAAGTTGGAAAAATACACCATCAACTAAAATTGATGGTGATATAAATTCATTATTTAATAAATTTTCTTCTACTTCATTGAGTAAAAAGCTAACAGAATATTCTTGTAAATGTTTTGGTAGATACCAGTTAACTGTTGGATCAGGTTGATGTTGAACTGGCTGAATATTACCTCGCCATGCAACACCCATAATTTGCATAGTTTGGTAGACCATTGTATTCCAGCCTTGTTTCCGTAAATAGTCTAAACCTTTAGCTACAGCAGGAGCATTCAAGTCATGAAACAAAATCAGAGCATCTTCTTCTGCAAATTGTTCACAAATTATCGCATCATTGAGGGGAACTTCTGCTTCATGATCACCATCAATAAAAATTAGCGCCCATTTACTTTGAGATTTTTTCGCTAACTCTTCTACCTTCTGAGGACTATAACCAGCCACTAAATTAACTGATTCAAAAACCCCAGCAAATGTAAGAGAACTACTAACACTTTCATAAATATCTTCTACAGATAATAAAGGATCAATTACATCTAATTCAACACCTGCCAAGGCAATATGACAAGCTGACCAACCCATCCAGCATCCTATTTCTAATGCTTTTTTGCCTTTAAACTTTAGAGCAGTATTATAAATAATATGGGCTTCATCTCGACTGAGAAATCCTACAGTTTGTCGTCGTTTATCAACATACCAATTATGAGTAATATGGCGACGTAAGTAAGGCCAAGCACAAGTATTAGTATCTCCTACAATCATATTAGGAAAAGCATAATCTGGCTGGATGATTTCTAGACCAGGTGAAACATAATCACCTTTTGGTAATAATGCTTTTTGAATTACCTCCACAGTTTCTTTAATCATTCTTTCTTCTGTAAACATTTTTTCTGCTCTTTGCCGACAATTTTGACCAATTGACTGCCGCAATTGGGGATTTATTGTCCAATCTTCGATAGTTTTTGCCAACTCTTTTACTGCTGCTTCTGGATCGATTTTAGGGTCAGTGAGTAGTTTACCAGTTTCTCCTAGTTCTTCAGGAATTCCACTGACTGCGGAAGCAATTACTGGTAAGCCCTTGGCCATAGCTTCCATAACTGCTAACGGCATTCCTTCTAATTCTGAAGGTAAAATGAAAATATCAGCGTTGTCTAGTAAATCTGGGATATCCCAACGTTGTCCTAAAATCTTAACTTGGTTGGTTACTCCTAAAGACTTAATTTTGTTTATAATCAGTTCAGAAGCATCTTTTCTAATTGTTCCTGCCCATACAAAATAAATGTTTGGCCAGACTTCACTTTGTTTTAGTAATTCTATTGCTGCTACTTGATATTGGTAGCCTTTAACAGCCTCTAATCGACCAGATGTAAAACAAACTACTGCTTCTTTAGGAATAGCTAATTCATAACGTAGACGCTCTCTTACAGAAGAAGTAACTGGATTAAAATATTCTTTAGGTCTACCATAGTAAATTGCCTGTCCTAGATTAGCAGGTAACCAAAAATATTTATGTAATAATTCTAGATTTTCATAAGATACGGCAATTACAGCACAAGATTCTTCATAAGTTTTTTGCAGAGTATCAGGGGTTATATGAGTTAGCAATCTTGTTAGATAAGGAGCAACAAAACCAATAACAATAATATAAGGAATACCTTGTGATCTAGCCACCTGTTTGGCAGCAAAATTAGACAAGGGACAACAGTCACTAAAAATAATTAAATCGGGTTTACAAGCAGGGAAAATCTTTTCTGCATCTGATGAATCAACTAATGCACGACCAAGACTATTAGGTATATTAGTGTCAATTTCTAACCATAAATGTTCTATTCCTAATTGTTGACGCTCATCAATTAAAGGATTATTTGCATGACTTTGTACACAAGTTACTTGATAGCCTAATTTTACTAAACCACACATAAGAGAGTGGTTATATTGTGCTACTCCACCACTTCCCGAATCATCTGTGTAGAGTAATATATGTTTCTTCATATTATTAATCTTATTCACCGTACTGTGAATTGTTAGTATTGGTTTTTGAATCGCTGCTTTTTGTTTTTCTAATTCTTCTGGTGATAAAAATTCCCAACTGTTACTGCTAAGTTCTTTTTGGACAATTGGTATTACACCATAAGATTCAGCAGTATCTACCTTTGTTTCGTCCCCTACCCATCCAAAATATTCCCGTAACATAACTGGGAATTTATTTGCTACCTGTAGGTTTTGCCACTGAGAAATAGCATTTCTATAACCATAATATTGTTCTTTAAATCGCAATTGCTCTGGTGTAACGTAGGCAAAATGTTGAAAAACTAGACCAGAGTTTTCTGTCTCTTGGTGTACAAAAGGATTAATTGATGCTACATTTTTTAGTTGACCATCTGGCAAAGATTCTACTAATACAGGTGGTTCATGGGCAGCCCAAAATGCTCCTGGTTTAAATTTCCAAGTTCTTAACCATTCTTGTTGAGGGTTTTCTGCATAACAGTTGCGGGTACTGATAATTAGTTTTTCACCTACGAAATACCAGCACCAATATAAAGCAGCAGTTTTATCAGGGTTTTTGATAAACATTTTTCTAGCAGTACAAATCTGCTCAAATGTCCATAATTCATCTACATCAACTTGCCACAGTAAGCATTCTTCTTGAATATTAGGAAGTGGGGCATTGACCATTTCCCGCTTTCCATCCCAAAAAATTCCTTCTGATTTTCGATAAATGGTGATATTATCAGGATAAAGTTTAGCTAGTTCATCGATATATTCTGTAGTTCCGTCATAACTACGTCCATTTTTATGTATTTCTTCATTAATACTTCCTCCCAGTTGTAGACTCCAACTGGTGTCGTGTTTTAAATCTGCTACACCTTCAACAATATGCCAATGCCATTTAAAAGGCAGGTCTTTTAATACCTGTATATGATACTGAATAAAGGGTTGTCCATTAAGAACTATAGTAAAAAAATGAATTGGTAGATTAGAAGGTTCTATTTTCTTAAAAATAGAGTATCCATTACGAAGAAAATCATCTTTTTCAACTAGTATATAATTTGGATCTTTGAGTAATTTTTGATGATTAGCATAATTTTTAAATGTTTTAATATCATCTAAACAAATAATTTTAGCTCCATATATTTCAGTTAATTCTGCATTACCAGTAAATTCCGAACCATCGATTAATACTAGATCAAAAAAATCAATATTATTTTCTTGCTTAATTTTTTTAATTCCATTTTCTGTTAATCCAGATGCTTTTATATGCTCAATATCTTGCCTTAACCAGCCAAGGACAAGCTCTAGTGGATAAAAGTTTAAATTACTTTGAATCTGATTGTAGAAATCAATAAGCTCTTCTTCATCAGGAAAGTTTTCTAGAGCTATGGAGGATATATTATAACATTTAACAAATGATTCATTTTCGTATCTTTTTTTTAACTCATTAAATCTATTGGCTATAACCTCCATACAAAATAATGTTGGTTTGTTGGGGTTAAGTCTTAGTCCAGTTACAAATGCTTCTGTACTTCCTTCACCGGAAGACGAACCAATTTCTAAAACTGTTTTAATGTTCTCTTCTCTAGCAATTCTTTGAATAGCTATGTAAAATTTATCGTTTTTGATTTCAGGAGCAATTAAATCGTTTGATGCGGTGTTTTTAATTTTGTTAGTCATGGTTGTGTTGTCTATATATTATATTACTGGTTAATAAAGCTATTGTAGTGATGACAGGGCAGAAGATGCGCCGATAACTGGGATATTATAACTGTATTTTCGCTTTCCAAAATAATTCTTGCTGTAATCTTTGGTAAAAGAACTTGCCATTGGATATCAGCTAGTTGGACTAAAGGAGAAATTTGTAACCCATCAGCAAAGTCAATACCATCTTTCATCATTAGAGTCATTGCCACACTAGATATTAGCAGTTCGGCATCCTCTTCTGAAATATTGGTGATATTGATCAGTAAGGTAGTGCGATCGCTATCAGGATGAGTAGCGATCGCTTTAATCACTCTTTCTAATTCTAAGCTAATTGTCTCTTCTAGTTGCAACCAATCAGGGAAGATAATAAAGTTAATTTCTCTGAGATTTAAAGAAAATAGAGTGGCTTTAATTAAACTTGTGCTAATATCATCCGCCATCTTTGACCAGGAAAACCTTTTAGCTTGAATCAATCCTGAATAAATTAATGAACGTCGAACTGCTAATTTTTGTACTTCACAAATAGCGTTAATCATACCATCTAAATCATCATCATTGATGAAAATAGCTGCTTCTTTAGCTACTTCGTAAACTGCCGGGTTTTCTCCACTAATTACAGGACAACCACAAGCCATTGCCTCTATTACAGGTAAAATGAAATAATCGTACTTTGATGGATAGATTAATGCCAGAGCCGCAGAATAAGCCGTTGCCAACTCTCTACCTTCTAGTATAAGGGTATAAACGGAACTACCTGATGTATAGTTTCTCAGTAGACGCTCAAATGCTGAGTCATTGCCTATACAAACTATATCAAATCCGTTTTTACTTGCGAGATTAGTAAAGGCTTGAAGAAATAAAATACTATTCTCATAAGCACTACCACCGACAACTAAAATAAAATATGGTTTACTAATACCATATTTTGTTTTGAAGTCATCAATTTCTTTTTGAGTAGCTACAGAAAAATTTGAGGAATCAAATCCATATTCAGCAATATTTACATTATCCAAGGAGATATCTGGAAAATTTTTAACTATATCCTGTGCTGTATTTTTGGAAAAAGCAATATAAGCTGCTGCATTTTCAATACTACGATGCTTGTCTTTGATAAGAGGCTTATTTAAATCCCATCCTCTAAGTTCTGGAATCATATCATAAGCTACACACACGGAAGGCGTTTCATTTGGCGTAGTGTAGTAAGTAGAAACAAAAATATCCACTTCTTGTTCATCACAGACTTGCTGGAGCATCTGTTGATCAGTTCCTGACGTAATTCTTCAGGTGATTTCAAGTGTTCAGCCCCAAGATAATAATTAACTGTTTCTATTTGCTCGGCTGTTATATAGGGATTAGGATTTTTAAATAGTAATTTTAAAGATTCTAATATAGCTTTGTCTGGACTCTCTACATCTCTCTTTAAAATTTCTTCATTTTCAGCTTCATAAAAACAATCAAATTTATCCATAAAAAAATATGAACATCCAGCTTTTATTGAAAAAAATAGATTTGCTCCTATTTCATTACTAGCTGCATAGCGATGTGTGGAACAGAGATGATAGAAGCGAAATAAAAAATGTTTATCAAACATATGACCAGCAGACACTATTCGTATTCCTCTTCTTTGAAAAGGAATATGTCTTCCTAGTTCAAAGTCGCGCCAGTAAACACAAACTGTGACAGGCTGATATTCATCATCAAGATTAATTAATGCATCTGCTAGTTTTTCCCAATCTGCTTGTACTGTAACATGGTGTGTAGAATGGGATGGGAAAAATATAGTTCCTTTTCTGTTGGGTTTAGGTTGGTTTTTGAGCAATTCGAGCAGATATAAAAAGGGTGATGCTGAAGGGATAACAACTTTATTAACTCCGTGACGATTAATATAATCAATATATATTTGTTGGCGCTCAAAAGGGTACGATAATATCACAGGAAGTGGAGACATTATTTCTTCATTCCAAATAAAATTCCTATCCATATATACACCGTGTGGTAATATAATTTTAAACGGATAGTTGTGAGGTAATCCAGCATATAGTTTTAAGATAAAGTCGTTACCATAGAAATAGTTTCCAGAAAATATTTCATAAGATTTAAATTGGCAATTTAAGCAAAGTTGATAAAGGTTATTTTGACTAGATAAAGTTTCTTGTAAAGTTAACATACATTAAATATCCAGTAAATTTTAAACTTAAATACTAAAGGAACAAATACTGAAGTTAATCTAGTAGGATATTCCAATCTAAAGAAGTACCTGCTGCCAAGTTTTTTGTTACTTTTTTGCCTAATAAAACTTGATAGTATTTAGGTGGTAAGCCAAATCCTGGACGTACTGCCCGCAAATTATCTGGTGTGAATATATCCCCAGCTTTCATATCTTGAGAAATGTAGAGCGATCGCCTAAAAACCAAGGAGTCTTTTTCAGCATTAGTCGCCCCATACTGTATATTACCCATGGCTTGCCAGGATCTTTCACTTTCAATCACTAACTGTTGCATTTCTTCAGGTTCCATTGAAAAAGCGGAATCAACTCCACCATCAGCCCGCCGCAGTGTAAAATGTTTTTCGATGAATGTAGCCCCTAAAGCAACACTGGCAACGGCTACACCAATCCCCATTGTGTGATCTGATAGTCCTACTTGGACATTAAACAAGTCGCGTAAATGGGGAATTGTCCGTAAGTTACTATTTTCTGGTGTCGCTGGATAGGTACTGGTACATTTGAGTAAAATCAAGTCTTGACATCCTGCTTCCCTTGCTGTTCTGACTGTTTCATCTAGTTCTGCTACCGTTGCCATTCCTGTAGAAATAATCATCGGTTTACCAGTGCTGGCAACTTTACGAATTAAGGGTAAATCAGTATTTTCAAAAGAGGCAATTTTATAACAAGGTACTTCTAACGATTCGAGAAAATCGACCGCAGTAGCATCAAATGGCGTACTAAAACCAATGATTCCCAGTTCTTTACATTTATCGAATATCGGTTGATGCCATTCCCAAGGTGTGTAAGTTTGTTCATATAATTTATACAGGGATTGACCATGCCATAAACTATCAGGATTTTTAATATAAAATTCCCCCTCATTGATATTTAAGGTCATTGTTTCGGCTGTGTAAGTTTGGATTTTCAGCCCATGTACCCCTGCTTTTGCTGCTGCTTCAACTATTTCTAATGCCCTATTTAATGATTGGTTATGATTACCAGACATTTCCGCTACTACAAAGGGAGGATAGTTAGCACCAACTTTTTTACCTGCGATGTTAATTTGCATTTGGATTTTTACCTAGTTTTGAATAAATGAACTGCTTGTTGACCTTTGATAATAGTCGTTCCTATTGACTGAAAACCAACTTTAGTAAAAACCTGTATAGAAGTTTGATTATCTGGTTTGATATAAGCATTTATTTGATAAACATTTGAATCTTTAAATAATTTTTCCTGAGCTATTTTAATTAGATAGCTACCGTAACCTTGATAGCGAAATTGTGAAGCAATACTAATTGATATTACAGCTTGATTATTTCTGATATCATAGCGAACTTGACCAATCGGTATATTATTGTAATCAATAGCAATATAAAAAATGCAATTAGAATCTATTAATTTTGCATTGAACCATTTAACATGATCCTCCCAATTTATAGGTTCTGATGAAAAAGAAACTGCACGTACATCTGAATCATTTGCCCATTCCCATAACAAACCAGAATCTTGGTGAGATGCAAAGCGTAATTTCAACAAATTTTGTTTTAGATATTTCACCACACGCTGATTTCCCTGTCCATCTATTAATTTTTGGCTAAGTCTACTCATTTGGCTGCGTATGTTGATATTTAGCAATAATTGGTTAGTTGTTGATGCTATATCAATTACCGAAACATCTTGATAATTTCCCAGGGTTATAAATATTTCTAATTTATGTAGTTGTTGTGCGATCGCTCTCTGATTTTCTGCTAAAACTAATATTAAACTGGGTAAACCCATAAAAGCCAATTCCCAACAGGTACTACCACCCGCAGTTATTGCCACATCAGCCCAAGCCATCAACTCAGGCATATTTTGAACATTTTTTTCTATACGAATTGTTAATTTTGATTCCTTTGCTGTTACTTGCAATTGTTCATCATGGGAATTACTTGCACCAACTACAACTATCACTTCTAATCCATCAACTTTTACCAACTCCAAAGCCTGAATTACTTTTAAAGTAACATTATCCGGGTCAGCACCACCCATTGTCACTAATATTTTACTAGCTACAAGTGGATTAATTCTCTTCCAACCTTGGCATTGCCAAAACTCCTGCCGTAAGAGTGTATAACGTGTACCTAATAACAATTGAGTGTAAGATTCTCGATTAGTATATAAACCGTCATCAGCAGAAATATTTTGATTTAAAACAATATCGGCATAGTAATGTTCTGCGTGTCCATAATCATCAATAAATAAAAGCTTTAACCCAGAAACTTTAATTATTCCTTGATATTCAGCATCAAATTGATACCCATCTACTACAACCCATTGACAATCAAAATCTTTTGCTAGATTGGATGTTTCTTGAGCATCTTTATTGCTTCCTGGCAAAGATTTTAAATAATAAACTTGTATAGATTCGCTTATTAAGCGAGAGGCTAAAATTGATGCTTTCTTATTTATACAGAAAATAACTTGCCATTGATTTTCTTTACAAGTTTGGGCTAAAGCCAAACATCGCATTAAGTGACCTATACCAATTTCACTAGAAGCATTGGCACGAATTAGTAAGTACATTTTCTTATGACCAGAGTTTTTGAGAGTTTTTAGTTCTGATGAGCAATACCATAGGTTGAACGTTCACCCCAAATATTATCTTTTACCCATTGTCCCTTTTCAATTTGCCATACACGAGAATCACGAAAGGTATCACAAATATAGTCAAATTCTGCCTCTGTCATATTTACATACTTGAGCCAACGTTCTAAATCTCGACGTGGTTTGACATGATCATATTTTCGTACCATTTCTATACCTTCCTCACGAGTCATTATACCTCCTCTAATATCTTTAGAAGCATGATCAGAACCACGTCCATAACCAAATTTTACAAATTTCAAGTAATCATGAATACCATTTTCGTGCATATCATCAAGATTAGACATTTGACGATAAGTACGTTCAAATGGTTGCTGTGCAGGTCGCCAACCATATAAATCCATAACTAATTTTGTATGTTCATTTGGATCCCAATTCAGGAAATTACTGAGATAAATACCACGTACTTCTACTTCATCAATCTCTTCATCAGATGGATATTTAGCCCATAATAAATCTTTACTTTTTAACCCTTCTTTTAATTTAGACTTACCCAGTTTTTCCAAACCTTGATCAGTAAAGTCATACCAATCGTATCCTCGCAAAGCGTGTTCTAAGCGAAACTTAGCTGTAAATTCTACAAAATCATTATAGGAATACATTCCCCCTAAATCCATAAAACCATGTTCACCCCATAAAATTAAAGGTACTTTATAGCGAACAGCGACTTGAATAGGTACTGTAAAAATTCCACAATGGCCATGCCAATTCATATCACCTTGCAACTTAAATCCAATACGATTCATTTTAATGAGAGTGTCTACACTGGGGCGAACAATAATATGGTCACAATCAAATACTTCTCGCATTCTGTAGAGATTATATTCTCCTTCAGGTAGATAGTTGTTACCATGATAAGTCACTAACAGAGGTTTAAGACCTAATTCTTTAACGGCAATATGAGTTTGAAAGTAACTGTCTTTACCACCACTAACAGGAATAATAATGTCATAGTTACTGCTACTGCAATACTCACTAGTTAACTCTTTAAGCCACTGCCAACGCTGTTGCCAATCTAGAGAATTTCTTTTTTCATGAATACGGCAGCCAGAACAAACTCCTTGCTCATCAAACATTAAAGGGACTGCGCTTGATGAAGGATAAACACATTTTGTACAATATTGAACGGACATAGCTTATTTCCCTTGGTGAATTTTGAATAAACGAACTTCAATTCCAGCCTTTGCCAATGCTCGCTTTCCTCCTCTATCTGATAATTCCTTAAAATGCCAGATATTGGCGGCAGCTACTGCAGAAGCACCATTTTTTATACCTTCTGCATAATGTTCATATCTTCCCACACCACCACAAGCAATTACGGGGATTTGGACTTGAAAACTTACTGTCTTGATTAATTCAATATCATAACCTTGTCCTGTCCCATCACGATCAATACTATTTAATAAAATTTCACCCGCTCCCAACCTTTGGGCTTCTTTAGCCCAATTTACTGGGTTTAATCCTGTAGCTTTACTACCACCTTCAATAAAAACCTCTGTTTCTCCATTAGAGTTTCTTAATACGTCTATACTAACAACAATTGCCTGACTACCAAATGTTTTTGCTCCTTGGGTAATTAATTCTGGATTAGTTACTGCGGCTGTATTAATGACAATTTTATCAGCACCTCTACTAATCACTCGACGCATATCTTCAATTGTGCGAATTCTTCCTCCCCATGTTAAAGGCATAAAACAAGTTTTACTAACTTCATCTAATATCTCTAAAGAATCTGTTAAGCCCCTAACCTTATGATCATCTCGTCGTAAATCATATTTATCCTCTTTACTAATATCTAAATAAATTAATTCATCAACATTCCATTCATTAAAACGTTGAACTTCATAAATTGGATTGCCAATAATTTGGTGAATTTTAAATAACTCACTACGAACTAGCAAGCCATTTTTTAGTAACAAGATAGGAATGAGTCTTTTTTTAAGCATTTTATTTTTTAAATTAAATCAACAAAGTTTTTTAAGAGTTCTATTCCTGCATTTTGACTCTTTTCAGGGTGAAATTGAGTTGCATATATGTTAGCCTTTTTAAGGCTGGCAACAAAATCTGATCCATAAGTAGTTAGCCCAGTGATTAAACCTTCTTCTTCTACATTAAACACATAACTATGTACAAAGTAAAAAACCTGAGATTCACCTAAGTTTTTATACAAACAATCTTTCTTGACGAAATTAACATCATTCCAACCAATATGAGGAATCCTCACAGAGTCATTATTGTCATTATTAATTTCTAACCGATTCACAGTACCTGGAATCCAGTTTAAACCTTTATGTAAACCATACTCAGTTCCAGTTGTGGCTAATAACTGCATACCCAAACAAATACCTAGAAATGGCTTACCTTTTTCTCTTACCTCTTTTTCCAAAACTTTTATCCAACCACCAATTTCGAGATTTTTTATACCATCTCCAAAAGCACCAACACCTGGTAAAACTATATGGCTGGCTTGATATAAATCTTCTGGGTTTTGAGTAACATTTACAGAACATTCAAAAGAGGCAAAAGCATTATAAACTGAACGTAAATTACCCATTCCATAATCAATAATTGTAATTGTATGCTTATTCATCATGATAATTTAAGTTGTATAATCTCTCAAATCCTTTTGTTTTACATGAGTATTTATTAACAAAAGTTCTGGATTTGCTTTTAAAAAAGCTACTACCTTATCAGTTGCAAAAATCTCCCCTTCACGATATAAGTTTTTATATATTTTCTCTATTAGTTTCCAATCATCTTCTGTATCTAAAGTCAAGCGATAATCAGATAGATCATCATCATTGACTTGGTTGTATAAACTAAAAATTTCCGGGTGTTGATAAATATAAGGTGTAACGTGTTCTCTTTGATATGCTTTATCTGCCTCCTTAAATGCTTGTTCTAACACTGAAAATGTAAAAACTTCTGCATCTAAACCACGAGGATAACTACGATTTAGGCAATTACTCAAATAGTCTATTTGTAATCCATTCACTCTTTCAGCTTCAAAGTATTCCAACATCCTAGTTAAAACTTCAGAATCGAACAAAGGGCAGTCAGAAGTCACCCTCACAACCACATCAGCTTGATATTGTTTAGCTGCTAAATAATAACGCTCTAAAACATCTTCCTCACTCCCTCTAAAAAACTTTACATCACATTTTCCTGCTTCTGCAACAATCACATCATCAGCTAAAGATGTCGTAGTAGCAACTACAATTTTATCCACTAACGAACAACTTTTCACCCTAGAAATTACATGAGATAAAACACTTTTGCCACCAAGTTGTTTCATTACTTTGCCAGGTAAGCGAGTAGAACTCATGCGTGCTTGAATAATTGCTACTGGTTTCATAAAATACCCTTAATAAACAATAGTATCACTTATAACAAGATATTTCTTGAGTAACAACATTTTGATTTGGGTCAGTATCAATGATTATTACATGAGAAAATCCTTTTGTTTTAGCGTTGTTACAAATCTCTTGTTTACTTTGTGGTAGTTGTTTAGTAGTTCGTAATGTATAAGACTCATAACCGTAAAAATCTGCGTTACAGTAGGCAGCAGGTAAGCCATCAATCATTACCATACCACTAACAGCCGGAGCAATAAAAGAAACAGATTTACAATTTTTGAGCCAGTTCCAATAAAGTTTATTTGATTGGGGAATATATAAGGCTGTCTGACGTTTATCTCCTACAGGCATTTTACCTAATTCTTCTAAAGTTTTTAGAAGTATATATCTTGGACTATTTTTCAAATAGGATTGAGGGGGAGTTGTGAGTGGTAATTGTTCACCTGGTTTCATACCTTGTTGAAGTATGAATATTCTAGTATTTACATTTGATTGGATAAAATCATAAAAATACTTAATAAAATTATCGGTTGCTGATACTAGAAACGGACATAACAGCAATACCCATAATAAGTATTTAATTTCTAAGTTCAGAATTTTATCTTTTTTCATAAACTTTATTGGAAAATGTTTTTATATTAGGAATATTTGCTATTAATAAACTGAGAGAGAAAACAATTTGAAAATCGGTAAAATAGTAAGCACTTCCACCTCCTATTTGCAGAAGCATACCAGGAGCTGCACCAACAATACATAAAAGTAAAATGACTTCTATATCTATTACCATGAATTGATTAATAGCAGTAATAAAATCTTTTATATTTTTAATATTTTTCATTTTAACAACAAAAATAATGTATATCCATGACCAGAAAAATGTCAAATGAAACCAAAAAGGTTTCCAGGGATCTTCTACCCAATCTTGTATAAATGCAAAAAGTTTAAATGGACTTGGTGAAGGATTTTTAGCCAGCAAGAATGCAGTCGCAAACATTACAGTCAAAATAAACAATGAAGTAACATAAACTTTGCTTTTATATAGTTTAAATCTTACTACTAAATATATAGAAACACAAAATAAAAGTACACCTACAGAAATTTTTAATATAGCAACTGTACTGATGAGACAGGGAAGAACTAAAGCAGGTAATATAGCCTCTATCCAAGAAATATTATTATGATACAGGGAATTTATATTAACTTGTAATGCTAGAGAGAAAGCCATAAAACTGATAGCAAATGCCGTAACATGAGATTCGGCACTTAAAGGAGAAAAAACCCAAAATCCAGCTTGAAAAGATAATACCCTTGGTATAAATCCCAAAAAGCCAAGGAAAAAAATAAACCATAATAGCCAATTAATCCTGAGTTTAATATCAACAGAATCATTGATAAATTTTCGTCTAAAATCAAAAGAAAATTCTAATATTTTTTGAAAGAAAAACGGCACAATAATGACTGGATAAGCTAATTGATAAAATATTAATATTTCCATATTTAATAAACTAGATAAATGTGCAAAAAGCCAATGGCTACCGTAGTGATAAGGTAGATAGACTAATCCATCAATACCAGTGCTAGGAATGCCGTATGTTTTGATAATGTTACTAATAGCAGCATGAAATAATTGATCAATGTGAGCATTTTTTTGTATTAAACCCTCTGTAAACAATGGATTAAGATAACCAGTACCATACTTAAAACTGGCTATATATAAAGAAAAGAGAATAGTTACTAATATAAACCTGAAATTCTGTCGGGTAGTACCTGGTTGCCAAAAAATAATGTAATTAATAGCAAGTAACAAAAATCCTATACAAAATATAAGAATGAATAAGTTTAAATTAAGATAAGAAGCAACTATTCCTAAAAAGATGATAATTATTAATCCCCATAAAGAAATAGCTGCGTCACAATTAAGCCAAGATGGTTTAATATTGAGTTGTAATTTCTGACTAAAAAATCTATATCCTTGAGGTAGAAGCAACAAAAAACTACTTAATGATAAAGTCTTGAGAATAGGTAATATGGGATTATCAAAACCTATACGAGCGATATAGTAAACAATTGCTATAGAAAATGCCATTGTTGTAGAAAAAATAGCAATAGTATTTTTAGCATCTTCTAAGGCTATATCATTTGAGTTTGTTTGTTGCATTATATTTATAATATAAACGTTAATTAAACCTTTACGGCATCTGTGACAACTTTGATTACCAATGCAATTTCCTCCTGTGTCATATCTACCCACAAAGGTAGACGTAGAAGGCGATCGCTAACATTGTCTGTAATTGGTAATTCTTTGCAAGCACGTCCATATTTTTTCCCCGCAGGTGATAAATGCAGGGGAACATAATGAAACACAGCCTGAATACTAAAGTTCTTGAGGTAGTCAATTACAAAATTCCGGGTTTCTAAGTCTGGTAATAATAAATAGTATATATGGGCATTGTGTTCACATTCATTGGGAATAAATGGACGATGTAATTTGCCATTAAATTCTAATTCTGCAAATGCTTGATGGTATTGTTGCCAAATATTTTTCCTTTTTTGAGTAATTAATTCCGCTGCTTCTAGTTGCGCCCAAAGAAAGGCTGCATTAATTTCACTAGGTAAGTAAGATGAACCAATATCCACCCATGTGTACTTGTCTACCATACCTCTGAAAAATTGGCTGCGGTTAGTTCCTTTTTCCCAAATTATCTCAGCGCGATCGCACAGTAAAGGATTATTTATCAGTAATGCACCACCTTCACCACAAATAACATTTTTAGTTTCATGAAAACTCATTGTTGCTAAATCTCCCATACTTCCAAGAGGTTTATTTTTGTAACTAGACGCAATTCCCTGTGCTGCATCCTCAATCACTATCTGTTGGTAACGTTGGGCAATATCCATAATACTATCCATTTCGCAACTTACACCAGCATAATGTACTACAATAATCGCTTTTGTTTGAGGAGTAATTGCCGCTTCTATTTTTGATTCATCTATGTTGAGAGTATCTGGACGTATATCTACAAAAACAGGTATACCACCCCGTAGCACAAAAGCATTAGCAGTAGAAACAAATGTATATGATGGCATAATTACCTCATCTCCTGGCTGAATATTAGCTAATATTGCTGCCATTTCTAAAGCTGCTGTACAAGAATGAGTTAACAGTGCTTTATAACAACCTATTTTTGATTCAAAAAAATGTTGGCATTTCTTGGTAAATTCACCATTTCCTGAAAGATGACCATTGGCAATCGCTTGAGAAATATAATTTAATTCGTTACCTGTAATTGACGGTTTATTAAAAGGAATCATGTTTTTAATTAATTAACTTTGTGGGATTCAACCTCTACTTCCGATAATAATGCCTGCAATAATTAAAGCCATACCCATAGTTTTTGGTATAGTTATGGGTTCTCTAAAAAATACAGAACTGAGAAAAACAACGAGTACAAAAGACAAACTCATAAAAGGATAAGCATAACTAAGAGGGAATTTACTCATAGCAGCCATCCAGCTAAGAGAAGCTAAAAAAGCAGAAGCCAAACCACTGATTATCCAAGGATTTAATAGTAAGTTCAGAATAAATCCAATTTTATTCATAACTTCTGTAGGTAAGTTACCTGTGGAGTTAACCTGCCATTTAATAACAATTTGTCCATAGACTGTAAACAATATTGTTAGTAATATGTAAAGATGATTAACCATAATAATTAAGGTTCGATTATTAATATGTTTTATTGCTATTTTTCGATAAACTTGATATTTTTTAAACGATTACCATTCGCAATTTATTAAAAATGTCATTGAACTTATTGCCTGTAATTGACAGTTCATTAAAAGGTATATTCATAAATTTGTTTTAATTAAAAATATTATAAACTGAACATAAATTTACATTTTTTTGGCTACTAATAATAAAGAACCTCCATAGGAAAAAGATATACCAGATTTTATCATCATTAGCTCTAAATTAAGAATTTTTTCCAAAACAACATTCAATATACCACTAATTCTAAATTCAGACAAAGGATCATAATTGGAAGTGGGTTTTCGTTGACGTAAGCGGGATAATAACATCAGGGGTAGTAGTAATGATACAAAAGATGTCATTTTTACTATTCTAAATCCAGCGTCTTCTACCTTATTTTTCAAATCTTCCTTGCTATAACGACGTACATGGCGAGCATAAGCATCAGCTTGACTCCATAGCCAGGGATGTTGCGGAACAGTTAACAAAATTCCTCCATATTTATTTGTAGCTCTATACATTGATTTTAAAACTATTTCATCCTCTTTTATATGTTCTAATACGTCAAAAGCACAAATCAGATCAAATTCATCCTCAAAAGGAATTTTTCTTGCATCCATCTGAAATAATTCACTTCTAGATAATCTTTTTCTAGCAAAGTCTAAGCCTGTGATAAATGCTTCACTTCCATAAAGGGTTAATTGTGGAAATGTTTGTTCTATTTCTGATAAAACAAATCCCGTACCACAACCGATTTCTAGGCATTGATACATTTGGGTAAAATAATTTTTTAATGCCCATATAATCAAGCGATTGCGAGAACAAAACCAAAAATTTTTAGCTTCTAGTTCAGCAAGTTTAGCAAACGCAGAAACATTGAAACCGTCATTAGTAAATGCAAGTTCAGGAGCAAAGGCTAAATAACTATTAATTTTTCCAATTTGATGGTGACAAGAGGGACAAACCCAGTATAAGTTATCAAATTTTTTATTACATTTAAGACATATTTTCATTTATTTTTCCTAGTTATTATCAATAATAAAATTTCAGACAATACAAAAAATCTCAACATTTTAGAATCTACTAATTACTCCGATTTATGCCAATAATGGAAAGTAAATAAAGGGTTCTTAAATTGAAAACCAATTCTTGCATATAGATTTAACACTGAAGTATTATTAGTAGAAATCAATGTTCTTGCATATTGAATCCCCTCTTGGATCATATTTTCTAAAATTGATAACCATAAAAACTCTCCTAAACCACTATTTCTATATCTTTTATTAAAGCCAGCTAAAATTAAATTACTTTCTTTTCTACACATGAAAGCTATTTTTTCATTTTCGTACTCTAAACATTCAAAAATTACATTTCTATCAGAGCATAAATCACCTACCCAATAACTAAATCTTTTATTAGCAATATCTTGTGTACAATTAGGATCTACATGGAATCTATCATCAATAAAAGATTCTTCTGCAATTTTCTGAATTTGTTCTCTGGAGTTGCAAGCATCATTGATATTTATTTGGGTAATATTAAATTTATCTATTTTATATCTAGCAGGTATAAAATTATCTTTATTTTGTATAAAACTTTTTATAATTTTATTTTTATTCAAATTAGTGTAAGGTGAAAGAGTGGATTCTACTACATAAAAACCACAATTTTGCACTATAGAAGATAAATTTATATTTTGTTTTGATAAGCGACATTGAATAAAAATTTGATTATATGCTTGGATAGCTGCAAATATATCTTGTTTTAAGAGATTTTGCTCTGGAGACTCAAAAAAAACTTCATTTAACGCAAAACTGGTAATTCCCAAGTTTCGTGTTTCATAAGCTATAATATCTAAATATTTGCTATTCATAGTTTTTCAACTCATTTATTGTGACAAATGTAAGTGGCTAAAATGATCCTCACTATTGCTAGTGATTAATTTTTTATCTGTTTTATATGTTTGAAGTGTTTTTATACTTTGAGTGGAATTCCTAATTAAATACAAAGGACGCTTTTTTGCTTCATCAAAAGATTTACCTAAATAAATTCCAATGATTCCTAAATTATAAATAATAATACCCCCCAAGAAATAAATAGAAACAATCAAACTACTCCAACCGGTTACTACAGAACCATAAATTAAAGCACGAACTAATATATATATCCCATAAATAAATGCTAGTAGTGATATTGTAAAACCGAGTTTAATAGATATTCTTAATGGTTTATCAGAATATGCAATAATTGTGGAACTTGCCAGTTTCCAAAGCTTGCCAAAAGTGTATGTACTTTTACCTTTAAAACGACTCTCATGCTGAACATCAATACTAGCAGTAGGAAAACCCATCCAGTCTATTAAACCACCAAAGAAACGTAACTGTTCCCGCATTAAACGGAAGCTTTCTACTACTTTCCGAGAGATGATGCGGAAATTACCGACTTGACCATCATAATTAATATCTGTAAGATAACTAAATAATTTATAAAAAAACCAAGAAGTCCAACGCTTTAATAGAATGTCATTACGTTTTCCTCTTCTCGCAAGTACCACATCATAACCTTCTTGAGCTTTAGCATATAAACGAGGAATTTCTTCTGGACGATCTTGTAAATCACAGTCCATCACTACTACCCAATCTCCATCACAATGATCTAAACCAGCAGTAATACCATAATGCTGACCAAAATTACGACTAAATTGAATTCCTTTAACACGAGGATCTTTTTCTGATAACTGTAAGAGGATTTCCCAAGAATGATCGCCTCCACAATCTTCAACTAAAATAATCTCAAAGTCAGCAGAAACTATTTCTAATGATTTTACTAAACGTTTATACAATTCCTGAAGACAATCTTCTGCTTTATAAACCGGAATTACCACAGAGATAACAGGCATTTTTTACTACCCTCCCAACAAAATATTTTGGATTGTCATTACTACTTTTTGTTGCTGTTCTTGAGTCAAACTATAATAAATTGGTAGGCTAATTGCCTCCTGATAATACTGTTCAGACTTAATAAAATCTCCTGCTTTAAATCCTAATTGTTGATAATAAGGTTGAGTGTGTACAGGGATATAATGTAAATTTACTCCAATTCCAGCTTGACGCAATTTTGTAAATACTTTTTTATGAGTTTGATTAATTTTATCTAACTTGAGTCGAATTACATATAAATGCCAACTAGATTCTGTATCTGGATGCTGCCAAGGTAATACTATTGGTAATTCTTGAAGTAGTTGATGATATCTTTGCGCTAAAAACCGCCGTTGTGATACAAATTCATCTAATCTTTGCATCTGACTAGCACCCAAAGCCGCTTGAATATCCGTCATGCGGTAATTAAAGCCTAATTCCAGTTGCTGATAATACCACTCTTCATCATAATTACCTTGCATTAAATCTGGATTCCTAGTAATACCATGACTTCTTAATCTAATTAATTTTTGATATAATTCCTCCTGATTGGTTAAAATCATACCACCTTCTCCAGTCGTAATAATCTTCACTGGATGAAAACTAAAAACCGCTAGATTAGAAAATTGACAACCACCAATACTTTTTTTCTGATAGCTTCCACCAATGGCATGAGAAGCATCTTCAACAATTTTAAATCCATATTCTTGTGATAAAGAAAAAATTTGCTCCATCTCACAAGATTGTCCAGCAAAATGGACTGGAACTAATACTTTAGGTAAACAATTTTGTTTTTTGGCTGCAATTAATTTCTGCTCTAATTCATTGATGCCCAAGTTGTAGGTGTAAGGATCAATATCTACAAAATCTACTTTAGCCCCACAATAAAGCCCACAATTAGCCGAAGCAACAAAGGTATTTGGTGATGTCCACAAAATGTCACCATTCCCCAAATTGGCTGCTAAACAAGCAATATGTAATGCTGCGGTAGCACTGGAAACTGCAACAGCATATTTTACATCACAATATTTAGCGACAGCTTGCTCAAATCTTTCTATTGTTGGTCCTTGAGTAATCCAATCTGAACACAAAACCTCTACTACAGCATCAATATCTGCTTGATTTATATCCTGTTTTCCATAGGGTATATAGTCATTCATGGTTTTATCATATCTAGCAGTTGGTAAGATGTTAGCCATTCAGTATTTGTCTCAGAACTATACTCAAATCCGTCCGAAACTGCTATTCCTCTTTCACCTAAAACATTACGAGCGTAATCAACATTACGCGAATATTCGATAGTTGGTTTAAGTACATAATGATCAGCAAATTCTAAGGCTAAATGGGAAGATTCTTTAGAAAACATAGCTTCATGTAATTTTTCCCCTGGTCTAATCCCAATAATTTTAATTGGTACTCCTGGTGCTAGGGCTTCCGCTAAATCTATCATTTTCATTGAAGGAATTTTAGGGATAAAAATTTCTCCTCCCTGCATTCTTTCAAAGCTGTTAAATACTAAATCTACAGATTGTTGTAGGGTAATCCAAAACCGGGTCATTCGAGGATCTGTGATTGGAATTTCTGTGGCTTTTTCCCGTACGAGCTTTTGAAATAAGGGAACAACTGAACCCCTTGAACCAACTACATTTCCATAGCGAACTACGGAAAATCGGGTTTTCATTTCCCCAACAATATTATTGGCAGCTACAAAAAGCTTATCGGCTGCTAACTTGGTTGCACCATAAAGATTAATTGGATTGACGGCTTTATCTGTGGAAAGAGCAATTACTTTTTCTACTTGTTGTTCCAGGGCTACATCAATGACATTGTTTGCTCCATAAATATTAGTTTTAATACATTCCATTGGGTTATATTCGGCTGCGGGAATTTGTTTGAGTGCGGCAGCATGAATGACATAATCAACACCCCGTAATGCTAAACGTAGACGATCTCGATCGCGCACATCCCCCAAGAAGTAACGCATGACTGGTGAATTGAACTCCCGCTCCATTTCATACTGCTTTAGCTCATCCCTTGAATAAACTATCACCTTTTGGGGAGTATATTTATTTAAAATACTTTTGACAAATTTATGACCAAATGAACCTGTACCGCCAGTGATTAAAATAGACTTATTATTAAACATTGTTAAATTACGACTATGAATTTACTGTGACTAAATATTATTTAAACTCTTGCTATTTTTCGCTAATCTCTTGTTTATTACTAATTGAGAACTGCGTTAATATTGACAGCATTACGTGGCATAAATCCAGATTTTGTTTCATTTTCTGTAATCTCCAATATATAAGATCCATAACTACTATTTGACATGGCTTCAGCCAATTGACGAAGTTCTGATAAGCTAATATATCGCTTGTTGTATGCAATTTCTTCAATACAAGCTATTTTTAGCCCTTGTCTCTCCTCTAAAGCCTGAATAAAATTAGCAGCTTGATGCAGAGATTCATGAGTGCCTGTGTCTAACCAAGCATATCCTCTTCCTAGCACTTCTACTTTTAACTTACCTCCATTCAAATAATGTAAATTTATATCAGTAATTTCTAGCTCATTACGAGAAGATGGCTTCAGGTTAGATGCAATTTCTACTACTTGGGAATCATAAAAATATATACCTGGTATAGCATATTTAGACTTAGGAATTAGAGGTTTTTCTTCTATACCGACTGCCTTTCCATATTCATCAAATTCAATAACTCCATAGGGTTTAGCGTCTTGAACCTGATACGCAAATACCAAACCGCCCTTTGTCAAATTTGCAGAGCGAATCAGTAAATCTGTTAATCCAGAACCATAAAAAATATTATCACCTAAAATTAAGCATACTGGCTCATTATCAATAAAATCTTTACCTAAGATAAAAGCTTGGGCTAATCCTCCTGGTTCAGGCTGTCCAATATAACTAAAAGTTAAGCCTAATTGACTACCATCTTTGAGAAGTTGTTGAAATAGCGGTAGATCACTAGGTGTTGAAATAATTAAAATTTCCCGAATCCCAGCCAGCATTAATACAGATAAGGGATAATAAATCATGGGCTTGTTATAAATAGGTACTAGCTGCTTACTGATAACATGAGTTATCGGGTAAAGCCGTGTCCCAGAACCACCAGCTAAAATTATTCCTTTCATAGAATACTACTGTTTTTCGCTCATTTCTTGTTTTTGAATTTGCTCTAAAACAACTTTGTAATCTTGTCGGTTGGGATGTAGTTTCACCAACTTTTCTACCAGCACTTTAGCACCCTTTGTGTCCTGCGATCGCATCCGTAACAAAGATAATTTTTCTAGTGCTAATTGATTTTCTGGTTCTCTCTGTAAAACCAGTTCATAACCCTCTACTTCTTGCTTCAATGCCACTTGAGCCGATTCTACTACTTTGGTTTGCGGAGTTTCCCAGGCCTGTTTAACAGTGTTAACCCCAGCAAATAACATTGAACCACCAAAAGCTACCAGGGAAATATAAGTAACAATTCTTTTTCTTTGTTGAATTTGCTTCCCACGTTTACTTAAATAATCTTCCTTAGCAGTTGTCATGTTTTTATATTTGCTGCTGATAATATTGATATGACAGCAATCCTCCTAACATGATCAAGCTTACCCACAATGTTGCAGAAACTATCATGGTCTGTAAAAGCAACATTTGGCTGTTTGGATCAATTCAAAGGACTATTCCCAAATAATTATCCCATAAAATCTATCCTTATGAATGGTTCAAACCCATATACCACAAGACTTTCCTCCCAAATCGCTCGCTGATGGCGAAACCTGTTGCTTGTTGGCTGCTATATTTGCTATACTCCAGATATTGCTTAAAAAATAACTGCGGATCTTTGCAATTACCTAGCAAAAATTCGGCATTAACTAAAAACCTGCAAATCAGCCTGTAAATTATGGGTTTTAGCCCTAAAATACAACTGTTGTTAACCAAAAAAACTAAAAATCCATCAGATATCCTGATCGAGAATACCATCTATCACCATGACGAACAACTCCTTGATGGTATAAGCCCTCAGATCTATCAGTTGAGTCCATCGAAAATCGTATGGCTAACGCCACGCTACGCTATCAACTGAGCGTAGTCCAAGTACAAAATTGTTTGACTGTTGGCCAGAGTTAGGTTTTTGTGGTGGTGATTACCGTACAAAACAGAATTTACTAGCCATCTGAGAGTTAGTTATGGTATAGTTAGTAAAGTTAAGACTAGCTTTGCCAAAATATAGCCCCCTACGCACCGATAACAATCGTACATCGGGAAGCAGTTTTAATTAAGCATTTACTCAAAACAATCTGAACTTAATCATAGGTTATGACTCAGCAAGTACTTCACCCAATGGTGAAATTGCAGCGTAACGTGCAATCACTCGTAGAATCGAATATTATCAAGCCCGGCGATAGCATTTGGAAAATTGCCTTACTCTATGGCAATGAATGGCAGCACTGGAAACAGGAACTGCTAGACTTTGGTTTTAGTATGCAAGATCCAATTAGCGAATTGCTGGCAGTGGAAACTTGGGATGAAGAAGGATAGGTAATTCGTAATTGTAATTACCAATTAGTCATTCCTCCTGCACCCCTTACCCTGAGATACACTCAGCTAAAGCCATTTTCAACTCCTTGGCAGTCTGATAGCGATCGCGCACCAGAGGCTCTGTTGTATGTTCAATCACAGCCCTTAATTGGTGGGTAATAGTGGGAACTCTTGTCAAATCAAAGTGATAACCCCGTCCCCGTTGACGATAGAACTTATAAGGATTTTCGCCAGTAAGTAAAAAGATCAGCGTTGGACCAATAGCATACAAATCTGATTGAGTCAAGGGTTGTCCTCTATTCTGTTCTGGCGCGGAGTACCCTTCTGCCCCAATTTTGGTTCCTGGTGCAGTTCCAGCTTCCTTTTCCTTCACAGCGCCAAAATCCAAGACTACAATGCGATTATCAGAATTTCGCGCCATCAAATTAGCCGGTTTAATATCCCGGTGAATGAGTGGTGGGTCTTGGCTATGAATATACTCTAAGACATCGCAGGTTTGGATCATCCAAGCGATCGCTTGCCTTTGTGTCACAGGCCCTGTAAAGTTTACCCTATGTTCTAGATCTTGCCCATCAATTAATTCCATTGCCAAGTATTTTTTGCCATCTTCCACAAAAAAGTCATAATACTTGGGGATTCCCACGTGATTGAGATTTTTAAGAGTTTTAGCTTCTCTCTGAAATAATTCTTGGGCTTTAGGGATTTTTGCCATATCAGCATTCATCTGTTTTAACACCAGCCGTTGTGGTACACCCATAATTAAATTTGTAGTATTACAAGCTAAATAGGTAGTACCCATGCCTCCCTGTCCCAAAGTTCGCAACACCTGATACTGGCGAATCGTCTTTTGTACGCTGATGGGTTGACCGCAGTGAATACAAAATAGATTGTTAGGAGAATTACCCTGGTGGGTACAGCCCAAATCTGGGTGTGTTGGTGTGGTGAAAGTTGGTTTAATTTGGTGTTGTGACTGAGTAGATAAATCATCTGAATCTGATTCATCCTGGAGTTGGAACTTGAGTAAAGGACCATCTTTTGCCAGTTGGATGAGGGATTTATCTGGTAGGGTACTTGTGATGACTGAATCGCCATTGAGGAAAATACCATTGAGGTAAGTACCATTTGTCCCCTTACTAATTACTTGCCAATAATTACCCTGATTGCCATTACTAATTTGTCTAATTTCAAGATGATGACGAGAAACTAAATAATTAGATAAAACAATGTCATTATCTACCGAACGGCCAATACGAATGACAGTAGAATCTTTAAAATGCCACTGCTGAATCGGGGTTGTTTTTTCCACTTCTAACAGAATTAGAGTAACCACAATAAGACCTAAAAGAATAAAGTATTTATTTGCCAAATAACAGGGAACAGGGAACAGGGAACAGGGAATAGGGAATAGGGAATAGGGAATAGGGAACAGGGAACAGATAAGAAAATAAAATTTCAATCTCATGTTTTTAAACAGGAGTTTTTTCTGTTAAGAGTTCCCTATGAATTAATAGACAGCTAATGAAAATTAAATATGTGGGATTTAAAATCCTTGTAGAGACGTTCCATGGAAAGTCTCTAACTGCTTTTTTAGAGATGTCTAATGGAAAAATAGGACAAATCAAATTTCTTCCTTATTTTCACCTATCATTGAAAATTTTCCTGAATTGGGCTAACTTTTAATCGAATCAGTATGGCTGTAATGTTATCGTGACCATTATATTCATTTGCTAAATCAATCAAATTATTCATACCTGATACTAGGTTTGTGCTAGAACTCAATAGAGGTTGTAAATAATTTTGCCAATGGGTTTCTAGTAAATCATTATCTGATAAACCGTCTGAGGCCAAGAGTAAAAGAGTGTCTTCGGTAATCTCAAAGAACTCCACAGAGGGATTAATTAAATGTTTTTCGCGGGGACCCAAGGCTTGGGTGAGTTGGTAGGCATCTGGACGTGCATAAGCTAGGTCGGGTTCTACTCCCCTAGACACTTCCCGTTGGCCAACTTCATGATCTACTGTTACCTGTTCTAGTCCTCGTTTGCGAGTTAGGGAATAAAGACGACTATCTCCGACATGAGCTACTGCCACTTGATTATCTTGAAGTAATACCATGACTAAGGTAGTACCCATGCGTCCAATTCCAGAACGAGAGTCTTGTTGGTTGAGGTCGTAAATCGTCTGATTGGCTAAATAGATGGAGTCGAGAATGCTTTTTTCTGTAGGGAGTTGGTTAGTAACCCAGTTTTCTTGAAAGTATTGCCGGAGAGTGTTAACTGCTAAATCACTTGCTACTTCACCTCCAGCGTGTCCTCCCATACCATCACAGAGGATATATAGACCACGGGCTTGCAAAGTTTTGTTTTTGGGAAATTCTTGTTTTTGGATGTTGGTTTCAATGCCGAAGCAATCCTCATTATGACGACGTTGACGGCCTACGTCAGTGCGTCCAACATCTTCTAAACTGGTCAACTGCATTGATAAAATCACCGTGGGGGGATCATCATTTTTAGTTGTGGAATCTTCTATATCATGTATTTGCAGGATAGTTGGTGCAGAAGGGGATATTTCTTGGGGAGGAGTAGGTTCTGTCTTGGCTAGTTGTGTTGATATTTCTTCCAAGCGCGATCGCAATTGCGCTAATGTCTCAATTGTACCCATTTCTAAATCTTGTAACATCTGTAAAATTGGTCCAAATTGAGTACGTTGAGACTGCCTAAATAAGTTTTGCCAAACCTGCCCCAAAACCTTAACAGTTAAAGGTGGTGCTGGAGCGGGTTGTTCTAAATATAACATTTGTAAGGACAGTGTTTGGTCTTCATCTAAACGGAGATTGGACAACTCTACTAAACTTTGGCGACAATTAACTGGCTCTAAAATTGCCCACAATTGGGTCATTTGATGACACCAATGTAATATTTGTAACGAATTAGTTGTTTCTTGTTGCCAGAGGTCAAGTAGAAACTGCCAGCCAGATCGATCTTCTAGGAGTAAAGTTTGTATATTATCCTGCTCCCAGGCTTCGTGAATCCGTGGTATTCCTGGTTGATTTTCAGATTGTAACTTCAGATAAGCCTTAGCTAAACTAGGAATTACACTGATACTCACTGATGGAATTTTTAGTCCTTTTGCTTCGTTTTCTAGCATTGCTTCAAGAAATGATGTTTGATATGGTTGACGATCTAAAACCCTAACTTTAACCTCAATATTGGTAGCAACAACTTCTGGTTTTGGGAGTAACTCCAAAAATTGATAGCGTTGTCCTGGATCTAAATAAGGTTTGCTGAACAATAATTGTGAACATAGTCCAGAGGGGAAGTCTGTAACAAGGGGCTGAGATTTCTCTACACCTGAGTTTGTAGAGGATAATTGCTGGGAGATAATTGCCCACCAAATTTGGCCAGATTCTGCACCACAATTGTAACAATGTACTGCATCCGCAACAACACTTGTATTGCAATGAGGACAAATTTTGTGAGCTAAAGAATTTCCACAATTTTGACAAAATTTGTTTTTATTAGAGTTTTTAAATTTACACCGGGGACAAATCAGCATAGTGGAAGATCCTTGATTGTTCTTCTAAGGTGCTTCTAGCCACTAAATATCACTTTTTATGGTGACTTTACACAAGGGTACTGGGCATAGCCTATTCCCTTGTCACCTCATTAATTATTCAGGCTTTTGATTTCTATGGGAGAGAGGTCACGCCATTCACCTAGTTTTAGACCATTTAATTGTAGGTCAGCAATACTCACTCTGATCAATCGTAACGTGGGAAAACCTACGGCGGCGGTCATACGTCGCACTTGACGGTTTTTACCTTCCGTGAGGGTCATTTCTAACCAAGCTGTGGGGATATTTTGGCGAAATCTAATGGGAGGGTTGCGTTGAGTAACGGTAGGTTCTTCTAAAAATAGTTTAACTTGGGCGGGACGAGTGCGGTAATCTTGAATTTCTACTCCTTGACATAATTTATTAATAGCCTCTGGATCAGGAATGCGTTCTACCTGCACCCAGTAAGTGCGTTGATGACCAAACCGGGGATTGGAGAGACGATGTTGGAGTTGTCCATTATTGGTTAATAATAGTAAACCTTCACTATCCCAGTCTAAACGCCCCACAGGATAGACATTGGGGACATCTATATAGTCTTTGAGGGTGCTATGTTTGGGGGTTTCTTGGGTAAATTGACTCAGCACTCCGTAGGGTTTATGAAAAATAATATATCTATGGTCGTTGGTCATTGGTGATTTTCAAGGGCGATCGCTCTGTAGTACCATAATATTCAACTAGAATAGATGCAACCGAGTCTTTAACCCAAATCCCTAGTTTTATGACTCTTGCTAAATCTGCTGAATTAAACATTATTCATCTTCCCGACCACACTGAGTTACCAGAGTCGGATGGTACTTTTGTCAAGAACTTTCAAGAACATCCCCAGAGTATTCTGCTCACTGACTCGATTAACAGCGTATTGGAACAACTACATTCTGATGGACAATATGCGATCGGTCAAGATTGCGGTATTTATTGGCGTTTAGCTGAACCTCCAGAAAAAGGAGCAGAATCACCAGATTGGTTTTATGTAGCCAATGTGCCACCGATGTTAAACGGTAAATTCCGCCGTTCTTATGTATTGTGGCAGGAATATATAGCACCTTTAATAGTTTTAGAATTTGTTTCTGGTAATGGTTCAGAGGAGCGAGATAAAACACCGATAACTGGTAAATTTTGGGTATATGAACAAGCAATAAGAGTACCGTTTTATGGCATTTATGAGGTACAAAAAGCCAGTATAGAAGTTTATCATCTGGTTGATGGATATTATCAATTACTACCAGCTAATGAAAGAGGTCATTATCCTATTTTACCGTTAGGTGTAGAGTTGGGGATTTGGGAAGGACAGTATAATAATATGCAAGCTCCTTGGTTACGTTGGTGGGATATTCAAGGGAATTTACTGTTACATAGTGGCGAGAAAACGCAACAATTAACATCTCAGTTAGAACAGGAACAGCAAAAAGCTGCACGTTTAGCGGAACGGTTGCGGGAGTTGGGGGTTAATCCAGATGAGGTTTGAGGGGTAATGAACGAACCACAGAGGCACAGAGGACACAGAGAGAAGAGTTAAAGAATGATGCGTTTGATACCGTCTTTGAGAAGGGGAACGTTAAAGTTGATGAGAAGACCTAAAGAAAGGTTAGTGATTTTGAGGTAGGACAAAAGTTGAGCTTCATGAATTGGGGCTAAGTTTTGCACAGCTTTTAATTCCACAATTAAACAATTTGCAACCAAAAAATCCAATCTACCCCAACCTACCTCATGTCCTTTGTAGGTCAAACCGATTGACTTCTCAACCTCATGATGTATACCGCGAATCATAAATTCAACAATAAGAGCTTCCTTATACACCTCCTCCAAAAACCCAGGACCCAAAACCCGGTGTACCTCAATTGCAGCCCCAATAATCTCCCCCGTAAGCTCATTCCTATCCTCTCCCAAACCTCTTACCTCTGTGTCCTCTGTGCCTCTGTGGTTCGTATTCATAATTCATAATAATCCTTGTTTGTTTTTATAATACCCTTCCCCTCGACCATCACCAAAATGCTACAATCTAGACCATGCTAGGGGTGCTTGAGAAACCAAGCTGAGATCAAACCCTTAACACCTGAGTCTGGGTAATACCAGCGGAGGGAAGCTGTCTATTGAGGAATCTAATATGCGTACAGAATGGGTAGCCAAGCGACGTGGACAAAGCAACGTATCGCAAATGCACTACGCTCGTCAGGGTGTAATTACAGAAGAAATGCACTACGTCGCCAAGCGGGAAAACCTCCCTGCTGACCTAATCCGCGAAGAAGTGGCACGGGGACGAATGATTATCCCTGCGAATATTAATCACACTAACTTAGAACCAATGGCGATCGGTATCGCTTCTAAGTGTAAAGTAAATGCCAATATTGGCGCTTCTCCCAACTCCTCTAACCTGCAAGAAGAAGTTGATAAACTCAACCTGGCGGTAAAATACGGTGCAGATACCGTCATGGATTTATCCACCGGTGGCGGGAATTTAGATGAAATTCGTACCGCAATTATCAACGCTTCACCTGTTCCCATTGGGACTGTTCCAGTTTACCAAGCTTTAGAAAGCGTTCACGGGACAATCGAAAATCTCACCGCTAACGACTTTCTCCACATCATTGAAAAACACGCCCAGCAAGGGGTAGACTATCAAACTATCCACGCGGGAATTTTGATTGAACATTTACCTTTAGTCAGAAACCGGATTACAGGGATTGTTTCTCGTGGTGGTGGAATTTTGGCGCGGTGGATGTTGCATCACCATAAGCAAAACCCCCTGTATACCCATTTCAACGACATCATTGAGATTTTTAAAAGATATGATGTTTCCTTCAGTTTAGGCGACTCCCTGCGCCCTGGATGTACCCATGATGCCTCAGATGAAGCGCAATTAGCGGAACTGAAAACTCTGGGAAATCTTACCCGCAAAGCTTGGGAACATGATGTCCAGGTGATGGTGGAAGGTCCCGGCCACGTACCAATGGATCAAATTGAGTTCAATGTCCGCAAGCAAATGGAAGAGTGTTCGGAAGCGCCTTTCTATGTTCTTGGTCCTTTGGTGACAGATATTGCTCCAGGTTATGATCATATTACATCAGCGATCGGGGCAGCTATGGCGGGCTGGTATGGGACGGCGATGTTGTGTTATGTGACTCCTAAAGAACATTTAGGTTTACCTAATGCTGAAGATGTGCGTAATGGCTTAATTGCTTATAAAATTGCGGCTCATGCGGCGGATATTGCAAGACATCGCCCTGGTGCTAGAGATAGAGATGATGAACTGTCTGCGGCTCGCTATAATTTCGATTGGAATCGTCAATTTGAGTTATCTTTAGACCCAGAAAGAGCGAAGGAATATCACGACGAAACTTTACCAGCAGATATCTATAAAACGGCTGAATTTTGTTCGATGTGTGGTCCTAAGTTCTGTCCAATGCAGACTAAGGTTGATGCTGATGCTTTGACTGAGTTGGAGAAGTTTTTGGCGAAAGAACCTGTAGCGCAAGCTTAATTACTGAACAAGCAGATCCCCGACTTATTTAAGAAATCGGGGATCTAAAACCTAGTACATCAATCGCAATCTTTATATTGAAATTAAACTCTAAAAATCCATGACTGAACCAATTAAATGGACTGCTGAAGCTGAAGCTAAACTCAAAGACATTCCTTTTTTTGTTCGTCCTTTTGCCCGTAAGAAAATTGAAAATTATGCTCAGGAAAATAGTACATTTCTAATTACTCTTGAAGTTTATGAACAGGCTAAAAAACTATTTAATAAAAATCATAATTAACACATCTACCTAAATCTTAATAATTTTGCAAAATAGATTCTAAAATTTCAGGAGTTAAACCATTACTTTGTGCTTATTGACTAGCTTTATCCATATGTATTTCTGAGATTTTGAAGCAGGTTAAGCTCATCTAATCTTGTATAATATGAACTTGACAAAAGTAACAAGATAAGCATAAGTGAGCAGATAAAAAATACACTTGACATCAGAGCAAGATAAGTGAGAAAAATTCAATGCTCTCAAGGAAAAACTTATCAACGTAGTCTCCGACAAAAAATGAAACGCACTGCTATGGATAACAATTATATGATTAGAGTTCTCACTTCCTGTTTCATTGACTCTATATTAGATTCCTCTCAACCCTTATGTCAACCCTGATTGAGATGCTCTTGCCCTGCCCTGGACAAATACCTGCCAGTATAAGTATGATAAGAGAAAATCACAATAATTTCTTTGGAGAAACTGGAATTAATAATTTTCTATTTATTGAATTTGAAAATACATTCTCTGAAATAATGGCACAAACTGTCCAATCTGCAAATATAGATGAAATTGAGTTTTAAGATGCAAAAAAATATGCTGATTATCACCGCTACATACTGGAATATCTTCATCAGTACCAAATTCTGTTATTCTTGGTTCTCCAGCATTGATACCACGATTTATTAACCCTCTACGAACTATTTTAACTGCTTTTTTTCCTTCAGATAAGAAATTTTCCCAATCAGATGAAGATATAATAATATTTTAATTAAGCAAAAACGGTATCATTTGATTTTATCAATGAATGGAAACATTTCTATCTTCTCCTTTTTCTCCGGTTCAGGATTCCTCGATTTAGGCTTTGAAACCACAGGCTATAATATTGCTTACGTTAACGAAATTTTCCCCCCATTCATGTTCGGATATCGCTATTCACGGGAAATTCTCAACCTCACACCTCCTGAATATGGATATCATCAAGGAGAAGACGCAGATGTAAGCAAATTAATAGCAGGAACACCAGCACAACGATTAAATGAATTAGTTAAAGATTCCCGCAAATCACATAATATAATTGGCTTTATTGGTGGTCCACCTTGTCCAGATTTTTCTATTGGTGGTAAAAACAAAGGACATTTAGGTGATAATGGAAAACTATCATCTGCTTATATTGAATTGATTTGTCAAAACTTACCTGAGTTCTTTTTATTTGAAAATGTCAAAGGTTTGTGGAGAACAACCAAACACCGCTTATTTTTTGAAGAACTAAAAACAAAGTTACAAAAAACAGGTTATATATTAACAGAACGTTTAATTAATTCTATTGAATATGGTGTCCCGCAAGATAGAGATAGAATTATCTTAATGGGATTTAAAAATAATTTTCTTCAAGATATGGGAATGAAAAATGATTTTATCTTTCCTTGGGAAAAATATATTTTATATCCTCAATCAAAAGTGTTTGCTTATCCTTGGAATAAAAGCGAACCATTTACAGAAAATTCTATCATTCCTTGTCCTGAAAATATTCCTCAAGAACTAACTGTAGAATATTGGTTTAGAAAGAATGATGTTCTCAACCATCCCAACTCAAAACATTATTTTCAACCAAGAGCAGGTAAGATTAAATTTGCTACTATTGATGAAGGAGATGATTCTAAAAAATCTTTTAAACGTCTCCATAGATGGCGTTATTCTCCTACAGCTTGCTATGGTAATAATGAAGTACATTTACATCCTTACAAAGTTCGACGTATTTCTGTAGCGGAAGCCTTAGCAATTCAATCTTTACCTGAAAATTTTGTCCTCCCAGATAATATGTCACTTACCAATATGTTTAAAACTGTTGGTAATGGTGTTCCATACTTAGCAGCAAAGGCTTTAGCTCAAACTATTCTTGACTTTTTAGGTACTGGGGCTAAAGATATTAAATGTCAATTTGAATCATAATAGCCGAAATTGCTAGTTCTCGACTTACCCAACTAGAACGTTGGTAGGGTGCGTCAGACAGAATAATTTAGGCTAAAATCAGTGATTTTAAAATTCTGACGCACCTTATTTAATCTAAAAAAGGAACTTACGTTAAGAGGGATTACGCACGATACAAATTAAACAACATACGCATTAAACAAAATTAATCATTTCCCACATATTAATAGAGTGCGTCAGAACTGATAAATTGCCCATGATTAACAAAGTTCTGCAATCTGACGCAACCTACATGAGATAAAAACCAAAATACATATTTAGGGAATTTTGTCAATGTTTAAATCATAACTATGATTAGGCTTAACAATACAGGGGAGAGTGGCAGATCCAAATTTTAGTTAGCCTAGCATTTTCATGATAAATTGATCATAAACGTGCTTTAATATATAAGAAAAGTTTTAATTTCTCATAAAGTTTAATTATTTAGCACAGGAAAAACAATGGCAGCAGACTATCCAAATATTGATATTGCGCCATTTATCGATCACTCCCTCCTGTTACCCACTACCACCCCAGAACAGGTTGAGCAATGGTGTGATGAAGCATATAGGTTTAATTTTGCCACAGTTTGCATACAACCCTGTTATGTCAAACAAGCAGTGGAACTCCTACACAACAAAAACCCGAAAGTTTGTACGGTAATTGGCTTTCCTACTGGTGCGACAACTTCAGAGGTTAAGTTTTATGAAGCTCAACAAGCATTGGAAAATGGCGCTGATGAGTTGGATGTGATGATTAACTTGGGCTGGTTGAAGGCTGGAAAAACTGAGGAAGTTCACCGAGAAATTGCTACAATATGTGAAGTGGCCGGGCAATGTGTGAAAGTAATTTTGGAAACTAACCTACTGACGGATAGAGAGAAAAAAATAGCTGCGGAAATAGCTATGGACGCGGGTGCGGCTTTCTTGAAAACCAGTACAGGTTGGAATGGCGGTGCAACTGTGTCAGATGTACAGCTATTAAAAGAAATAACACAGGAGAGAGTGGGAATTAAAGCTTCAGGCGGTATTCGTACTCATAACCAAGCCTTAGACTTAATATTAGCTGGTGCTACTAGATTAGGTACTTCTCGCGGAATTGATTTGCTCCATCAGCGCAATCACGTGGAAAAGGGCAAAGACGAATAACTAATGAGTAGAACTTATAAAGCAACTGGAATTAATCTCAAAGCCCAGGCGCTAGGAGAGTCCGATAAAATAGTGACGATTTTGACACAGGAGTTAGGCTTGATTCGGGTAGTTGCTCCAGGGGCGCGTAAACAAAATTCTACTCTAGGTGGTAGGAGTGGGGTGTTTGTTGTTAATGAATTATTAATTTCCCAAGGGCGATACCAAGGTCAATCTAAACCAACTCTTGATAAAATTAGCCAAGCGGAAACTATTAAAACTTACCCTGGGTTAGCTAAAGATTTGGGAAAATTAGCTGCTAGTCAATATTTAGCAGAAATAGTTTTGTCTCAAGCTTTGAGTGAACAACCTCAAGTAGAAATCTATGAATTACTAAATGAGTATCTCCAGCGTTTGGAAGATTTACCGAAAACGGAAGGAGTAAGTATTGTTGCTCATTTAGCCCAGGGGGTGTTTCAGTTTTTAGCTTTAGCGGGACTAACACCGGAAATAGAACGCTGTTGTCTTACCCAACGTCCTCTCGTACCAGACTGGAAAAACCCAAACTGGCAAGTAGGATTTAGCATTCCTGCGGGGGGAACGGTTTGTTTGGAGGCTTGGGAAAGTTTGAGAAAAGAAAGGGACAAGGTAAAGCTAAAATCAGAAGTTGAGCCTATTGTCGATCGCAGTTATCAAACTATTGTACATCGTCAAGATTTACCTGTAATTTCTAGTCGTCTGACTGCGATGGAATTTGTGATGCTTCAACATCTGTCGCAACCAGAGATAATAAATATAGAAGCAGCCACAGATTATGGCTGGTTATCTGTAGAGCAGATTTTGCGTCAGTATGCCCAGTATCATCTTGGACACCCTATTCGCTCTGCCACCTTGATTGATTCTTATTTTGTCGCCAACCATGATGCAACCGTCTGATTTCGATACCAAAATCCTGCCTCTGTCACCCAGCCACGCTACAAAAAAGCATAGGATATCGGATACTACATTACCTATTCATCTTAGTGTTGTACCCGATAGCCAAGAATTATCCCTCCATGATGTATCAGAGCAAGTTCCACCAAAGGATACGTCAAATCCATTAAAAATAGAACCTGAGTTACCATTCACAAATAATGCAACGAATGGCAAGGTTCAGGATGCTCAAAGTTTACAAGTTGAGGGTAAACCGGAATTATTAGATGGATCTGGTTCTGGTGGAAAAGCAACATCAGAGAATGGACAAAAAAATGGGTTTTTACCTGTATTAAAAAACCCGAATTTTCTGGCTCTTTGGGGTGGTCAGGTTTTTTGCCAACTGGCTGATAAAGTATATTTAGTGCTGATGATTGCTTTGATTAATACTCAGTTTCAAAGTGGTGATCAGAGTATTAGTGGTTGGGTTTCGGCCTTGATGATGACTTTTACGATTCCAGCAGTGCTGTTTGGTTCTGTTGCGGGTGTGTTTGTAGACCGTTGGTCAAAAAAGGCTGTGTTGGTGGCTACCAATGCTTGGCGTGGGATCTTGGTTTTGTCTATTCCTTTCCTGCTTTGGTTCACCCATGATTGGCATCCTGTGGGAGTTTTGCCAGTGGGTTTTTTGATTATTTTGGGTGTGACTTTTTTAGTTTCTACTCTGACCCAATTTTTTGCCCCAGCAGAACAGACAACTATTCCTTTGGTGGTGGAAGAACAGCATTTACTTTCGGCTAATTCTCTGTACACAACCACAATGATGGCATCGGTAATTGTTGGGTTTGCGGTGGGAGAACCTTTGTTAGCAATAGCGGATGGACTGTGGTTAAAATTTGGTGGTAGTGGTGGGTTAGGTAAAGAACTTTTGGTTGGTGGTAGTTATGCGATCGCTGCTATTATTTTATTACTCCTCAACACCAATGAAAAGCCCCACCCCCCAGAAACCGAATTTCCCCACGTCTTCTCTGATTTATGGGATGGTCTGCGCTACCTAAAACAAAATCATCGCGTCCGTAATGCTTTACTACAACTAATTATCTTATTTTCCATCTTTGCTGCCTTAACTGTTCTTGCTGTTCGCATGGCAGAAATCATTCCTAATATCAAAGCCTCCCAATTCGGCTTTTTACTATCATCTGGTGGTGTAGGGATTGCAGTGGGGGCAACAATTCTGGGTCAATTTGGTCAACGCTTTTCCTATAGCCAACTTAGCCTTTGGGGTTGTCTGGGTATGGCCGTCTCTCTAGCTGGCCTATCGGTATTCACAACTCAGCTATGGATCATCATGGCCTTATTAGCTTTAGTCGGTGTGTTTGGCGCTTTAGTGGGTATCCCTATGCAAACAGCTATCCAAACAGAAACACCTCCAGAAATGCGCGGCAAAGTCTTTGGTCTGCAAAATAATGTAATTAACATTGCTCTCTCTCTACCCTTGGCTTTAGCAGGTTTAGCTGAAACCTTTATTGGTCTAAGAGCAGTCTTTTTAGGACTAGCAGCGATCGTCTTCTTTGGTGGTATATTAACGTGGTATAATTCTCGTGACTAGTTATCAGGTTTGACCTAATCAATAATTTACTCAAATCATTGATTTGTGTGCTATCATCGTTCCGTTCAAAACTCAGGAAATGCTTGCTGAGAATAAACCATACATTAGCCTCCTTTTGTTGTTATTAAGCTGAAAACTAATAACACAAAAACTTATGAATGTACTGGTTTAATCTGCTTGTAACCATATCTTTTGTAAGTAGGATATGGCTATGCTTGAGCATACTTATCGATCCAGCAAGCATAACGGAATCAAAATAGCAAAATATAAAAAACTGATAGCAAAAACTGGCTTTATTTAACAAGTAATTTAAAGAATGCGTATAGCCTGGATTGGAAAAAAAACTCCCTTTTGTGGCAATGTCACCTACAGTCGAGAAATTACAAATGCGTTACTTGACAGGGGACATCAAGTTAGTTTCTTACACTTTGCTCAAGAAAACCCAGAACCAGATAATTGGCCTAAGTTCCAAGAGGTTTCTTTACCTTTTATTTACAAGTCTCAGGTTTACACTATTCCCACTTTTAAAGCTACTAAGGTTTTAACCGAATCGTTAAGGGAAATTAAACCGGATATAGTTCATGCTTCGTTGACTTTATCTCCTCTAGATTTTTTCTTACCGGAAATCTGTCAAGAGTTAAATTTGCCTTTGGTTGCTACTTTTCATACGCCATTTGCTGGTAAGGGTGCAAAGTTAATATCTGGCACACAACTTTTGGCTTATCAACTTTACGCGCCATTTTTAGATAATTACGATCGCGTAATTGTATTTTCGCAAATTCAGCGTGAATTGTTATCAAGTATGGGAGTTAGGGAAGAAAAGATAGCTGTAATTCCTAACGGTGTGGATACGACCAAATATTCTCCTGGTGTTTCGCAAATTAAAGCAGAATTTGGGGCAGAACGTCTATTTGTTTACCAAGGTCGCATTGCACCGGAAAAAAATGTTGAATCTCTCCTCCGGGCTTGGAAACAGTCGGAAATGGAAACTAACAGTAAGTTGCTAATTGTCGGTGATGGACCTTTAAAACCGTCTTTAGAACCATTTTATGGCGCGGAATATGGGATTATTTGGTTAGGATTTATCGCCGATGAAACTCGACGCATCGAAATTCTTAGGGGGGCGGATCTATTTATTTTACCTTCTCTAGTTGAGGGTTTATCCTTGTCTTTGTTGGAGGCCATGTCCTGTGGATTAGCTTGTTTAGCTACTAATGTCGGGGCTGACGGGGAAGTGTTGGAAAATGGTGCTGGTGTGGTGATTGATACAAAAACGGTGCGATCGCAACTCAAAACCCTTTTACCTTTATTCCAAGACCATCCAGAGTTAACAACACTGTTGGGTCAAAAAGCGAGAAAGCGGGTATTAGAACGCTATACTCTGAAAGATAATATCAGCCACTTGGAAGAACTATATACCAAGATTTTGTCACACCCACCTTTAAATCTCACTTGGAGTAGATAGGCGAAAAATTATTTCCCTTTAAGTTTTTAATAAGCACAAATTATTATATGGGTCAGGAGAGATACCTGGCCTATAAGCATAAACGAGCTTTTTTACTGGTTAATCTCTAACTAATCAAACCCATAAGAAATTTTTACCTAAAATATCTCATAAAAATTTAAATTTGTTTACATAAATCAAGATATTATCATTACAGTTCATGATCAAAACTAACCCAGACATTAAAAAAACTGCTTGACCCTTTGCAGTTAAGCTGTTTTAGAAACTTTTCCTTCCCTTGACCTGGCTTTTTAAGGCCAATGGGATTTCTCCCTGATCCCGGGTTTAAAATTTTTCGTTGTATTTTTCAAATCGTCTAAATTAGCAAATAAAATTGGAGACTTCGATCATGGCTTTGACTATTGAATCAGCACAAAGTATTTTCTCTAACACTCAAGTTCCTAGTCCAATTCCCGCAACGATCGCACTTTTCGAGCAACTCAACGTTGATGATCAACTAGCATATCTATGGTATGCTTACACAGAAATGGGTAAAACCATTACCCCAGCCGCTCCTGGTGCAGCACGGTTACAACTAGCAGAAGGATTGCTCAACCAAATTAAGCAAATGTCTCCTGAAGAACAAACCAAGGTAATGAGAGACCTTGCTAGTCGTGCGGATACACCTATTGGTCGTTCCTATGGATTCTTTAGTGTTAATACTAAATTAGCTTTCTGGTACGAGTTAGGGGAATTGATGAAACAGGGCATTGTCGCTCCCATGCCTGCTGGTTATCAAATGTCTCCTGGGGTAAAAGTAGTATTAGAAGCCACCCAAAAACTTGATCAAGGTCAGCAAATTACTGTACTGCGTAATACAGTAGTAGATATGGGATTTGATACTTCTGAGTTTGGTCCTAGTAGTTATCCAAGAGCCGCGACTGAACCTGCATTTGAGCGCACCACACCAATTATTACATCGGTCAAAATTGAAGGTATCACAGAACCTGCTGTATTGGGTTACATTGAAGCCATGAATGCAGACAAGTTTGATGCTGCGGTTGCTCTATTTACTGATGAAGGCGCACTACAACCACCATTCCAAAAACCGATTGTTGGTCGTGAAGCGATTTCTAAGTATATGCGTGAAGAAGCACAAGGACTAAATATGATGCCTCAGCAAGGTATCTGTGAAGTTCAACCAGATGGTTCAAAACAATTGAAAGTTACAGGTGTGGTACAAACTCCTTGGTTTGGTGTTAATGTGGGCATGAATATTTCCTGGCGTTTCTTAATCAATCCTGAAGGAAAAATCTTCTTCGTAGCGATCGATATGCTGGCATCTCCTCAAGAACTGATGAACCTACGTCGAGTTTAATTAAATAGGAGGCGTTAGGAAATAAAGTTTTTGTTAAGTTTATCCTAGCGTCTCCTCACTTTTGATAAAATCTGCTATTAATGGAAATAGACTTATTTTTAATAGTTTGTGCGATCGCTCTAAGCTCTGTTATCAAAGTAATATTCATTAATTTCTATGACTGCAATTATTGACATCAAGACATTATATGAATCCAACTATCTGCAATGGTTAGAGGAGACTATTGAATGTTTAAAATCGCGTCAATTCGCAGAACTTGATTATGAAAATTTAATAGAAGAATTAGAAGATTTGGCTAAAAACGAAAAAAGGCGCGTAAAAAGTTTATTGGAACAAATAATCAGACATTTACTGCTTTATCAATACTGGGATTTAGAAAAACCAAGAAATGCTAATCATTGGGCAGCAGAAATTACCAGTTTTCGTAATCAATTAAATGAAGATCTAACTGGCAATTTACGCAATTATCTAGAGGATAATTTTACCCTTATTTATAGTCATGCTTTAGATTATGTTAAAGCTAAAACACAGCTAAAAACTTTACCTCAAGTATGTCCTTATAGCTTAGTTCAAGTTTTGGATAAAAAGTGGTTGCCTTAAAAGATTAGGCTTTGCTGAATTGGGGGATAAAAGTTATGCACGCAGAGGCGCAGAGAACGCAGAGAAATGAGGTTTTGAGAGATATTTTGAAGTCTTAATTAAAAAGTTGAATTTCAAGATTTTTCTGATATGGGCCACCCTAAATTTGTAGGCTGTTCATAAACTCGCTTTAAGGTGTTCACATCTCGCGCAGAAATATTTGGTGGGTTGCGAACTTGAGAAAAATAAAGTGCATCTGTTGGTAATGAACTATGACCCCAAATCCCCAAAGCGTGACCGATTTCATGACGTGCTGCTGCTTTTAGATAATCACCAGTTTGACTAGGACTCAATAAAATTGTGAACCGGTGAGATAAAATATTATTTTCAGTATATAACTCGTAGGTAGTTAAAGCCGATCGCGCACGAGGTATTTTACTATTAGGTTCAACTTGTAAAGCGGGGGCTTTTCGCACAATGGTAATATCAGCAATTTCCCTTTGTTCTACTACCTGCAAAGGTAAATAAACATCCCATTCTTCTATTGCTTGCAAAACACTTTTTACCCATATTTCCCCCTGTTGTTGATTAATTCCCCTTGGTGTTTCTACCTTCACCCGCACGGGAAAACGTGACCAAATTAAATAACCAACTGGAGTGGGTTTAATTTGCTCAAAATAATCACTACTATTAGTTTTATCTTCCCATTGTGCCAGTGTGGACGGTAAAGGATGAGATTTTTGGATTAATGTTTCGCTTTGATCGAAAACAGCGATCGCGTGGAAGTTAGTAAAAATAACTAGCAGTCCTGTACTAATAGCTAGAATGAGGACTGCTAATAGGCGTTGGGTTATTTTCCCCATTTGCTTATTATCCGATTATTTAGGTAGCCAATTGGCACTTAAAACCACTGTTAAACCCAAGAAAATCGCTGTCAGTGACCAAGTAACTCGGTTTAATGTGTTTTCTGCACTTTTTGTACTGCTAAATAATTGGGCTTGTCCACCAATTGAACCAATACCATCACCTTTTGGGCTATGTAGCAATACTAAAATAATTAGACCCAAGGCGGAAAATGCCCAAATACCTTGCACAATGCTAGTAACTGTCATATTAGAAATCCCGATTAGCACAAAATAAAATTTTAACTGATTAAAGGTGTAAGGGTTTAGCATTGCTCATTGGTGTCAACTTAAGCCCCGGCGACTGGAAGTCGCGGCTACACAAACAAAGTCCGCCTGCGCGGACTCAGGAAAAATCAAGGATCTGAAACCCACGGAGGTGGGTTTTGCCTGTGTAGATGCGGTTTTTAACCGCCGATTTAATCTTAAGTTGACACGTATGCATTGCTAAACCCTTACTCCTAACTATTTTACAAACCCACTTGGACGGGAGTGCGAGTTGGTGTCAAGTCATACCCTGCAACTTTAAGGAGCGATCGCCCTGTCATTTCTGGTGGCTGGGGTAGCTGTAATATCTCCAGAATTGTCGGTGCAATGTCGGCTAATTTACCATCACTCCGCAGTTCAACGTCTGTACCGTATCCAGGGATTTTGATTTTCTCCCCTTCCACTAAAATTAACGGAACTGGGTTGGTAGTGTGAGCCGTCCAAGGATTACCATCATCATCTAGCATATATTCAGCATTACCATGATCGGCGGTAATAATCATTGTTCCCCCGATTCTGCCCACATTTTCAATTAGGCGACCCAAACAGCGATCTACTGTTTCAATAGCTGTCACTGTGGCTTCTATTTGTCCTGTATGCCCTACCATATCTGGATTAGCATAATTCATCACGACTAGAGAATAGATACCCTTTTTAATCGCCGCGATCGCTACATCCGTTACCGCTTGGGCTGACATCGCCGGTTCTTGGTCGTAAGTCGCCACCATGGGACTACTAACTAATTCCCGGTCTTCACCAGCACAGGCTTCTTCTAGTCCCCCATTAAAGAAATAGGTGACGTGAGCATATTTTTCTGTTTCCGCAGTACGAAACTGTTTAAGTCCGTGATTGGCAATCACTTCACCCAGAATATTACTCAAGTTTTGGGGTGCAAAGGCCACCGAAACTGGTAATTCTGGATCGTACTGAGTAAAAGTTACAAATGATAGTGGTTTGATTTGCTGTCTTTCAAAACCATTAAAACTCGAACTTACAAAAGCTTGAGTTAGTTGTCTGGAACGGTCGGGACGGAAGTTGAAAAATATTACTCCGTCTCCTGGTTCTACAGCACCAGGGTTAATGCGGACTGGGAGAACAAACTCGTCAGTCACTCCTTCCGCGTAGGATGCTTGCAAGATTTCTACAGCCGTGAGTCCGTTACTCACACCATCTTGCGTCATCACATCGTAAGCGCGTTGGACTCGATCCCAACGGCGATCGCGATCCATTGCATAATAGCGCCCACTAAGAGTAACTATTTGCCCAGTCCCGATGCGATCTATATGGTCTTGCAATTTTTGAATTGCTTTGATCCCATCACTGGGGGCAGTGTCTCGTCCATCAGTGATAGCATGGATACAAACTTGTGAAAGTTGCTGATCTTTGGCTAAGTCCAGTAGTCCCAATAAATGGGTAATGTGGGAATGTACCCCACCATCAGAACAAAGCCCTACTAAATGCAACTTGCCATTAGATGAGCGCACTTCTTGGCAAATTTTGACAAGTGCCGGGTTTAACGCAATAGAACCGTCTTCTACAGCATCAGAGATGCGTACCAGTTCTTGGGGTACGACTCGACCAGCGCCAATGTTCAAGTGACCAACTTCTGAGTTGCCCATTTGACCTTCTGGCAACCCTACGGCTTTTCCTGAAGTGCGAATGAGGGTGTGAGGATAAGCTGCCCATAAACTCTCCATGATTGGCGTTTTAGCAGCAGCGATCGCGTTTCCTCGCTTAGACTCACAGTACCCCCATCCGTCTAAAATGACTAGCACCACAGGAGCAACAGGTGCTTTGGTCATAGTAAAATTGCCCTTTACTTTTTGTAATACTCGCATGATACCACTGCTAATCACCACCGCAAGTTAATTTCTGCTTATTAAAAGATTTATAGTAGGAAAGAGGGAACAGGGAACAGGGAACGGGGAACAGGGAACAGTTTTATTTTCCCTTCCTGCCTCCTGCCTCCGGTCACTGAGTGTAGTCGTAAAGCCTAACGGCATAGCTGACGCTTACCGCGAAGCGTCTCGTAGAGAAGTGCTGCCTCCTGCCAAAATATAATGAAAAGGGATTAAATTGGTGGAATCTCAATTACAAATAGAACAAGTTATTAAAATCATTCAACAGGACTTACCAACACTGTTTGAGCAAGACATTTCTTATGATATATACAGTCAGGATATTTATTTTTGTGATCCGGTAAACAAATTTAAAGGCAAATTCAACTATCGGATTATATTTTGGACTTTGCGATTTCATGCCCACTTATTTTTTACCCAAATTGCCTTTGATCTCCACGAAGTCAGTCAATTAGCGGAGGATAAGATAGTAGCTAAATGGACTGTGCGCGGTGTTTTGCGTGTTCCTTGGCAAGCACGTTTATTTTTCAACGGTGATTCAACTTATAAGTTAAATCCAGATGGCTTAATATATGAGCATATTGACACTTGGGATAGAAAACCAGGAGAAATTTTGCGACAGTTTTGGGAAAAAGGCTAAATTTATATAACTTACGCCTTGACAGAATCTATTAAATAAGCACTATCAATTCTATCTCTTGTAGGGTGCGTCAGACCCTATAATTGAGCATCTAACAGACTTTCTCTGTCTGACGCACCGCACTAATATGGGATGACAAAAGCCTTATGTTATCTCAGTATTTTTTTATATTTTACCATTTTTAATATCAGCCATATCTACAGTAAGCTAGGCTAACTCTATTCGTCATTAACATCTGTCAAGTGTTTAACGCACCGCTATAATGAGTTTATTTAATTGAACTTGGCAAATTACGTGAAATCGCTAATAATAGAATTAACTGAGTAAATAAATGACACAAGATGTATATCAAGAAGCTGCGAGTATACAATTATAAGTCTTATTTCGACTCTGGGGTAATGGAATTTACTCCTGGTATCAATATTATTGTTGGAAAAAATAATGCAGGTAAAACATCTTTACTTGAAGTGCTGACTCTGAATTTTGAATATCAGCCGCATAGAATTTTGGATTTTGAAAAATATCCTGATCGAATAAAGAGATTACCAAATAAGAGTTCTAGGATAGAAGACGAATCAAGAATAGAAATTACTTTGCATATAGAAAAAGAGGAGTTGTGGAATTTCATTAAGGAGATTTATTCTAATACTCATATTGCTATTCCTCAACTATACTATGATGATAAGGAATATTATTGTGCAACTTCGCCAGGAGAACCATTAACGGAAGTAGAATTTTTTAATGACAAAACAAAGGAAGCATTTAAAAAATTTCAAGATTTTCTAAAAAACTCAGATCCTTGTAAATTAAATTTAACTCTAAATAGCTCTAAACAATTAGAGAAAGAAAGTCTTATTAAATTACTTAATTTTGATTCTTATGAAACAACTTTTTATTCCGACAGAGTAAGATTTTACAAACTTAATTATGATGATAATGGAAAATTGAAACTTGAATATAATGAATATGACGATGAAGACACATATTGTAGATTAGGAGGACAATTTTCTAATTATAAAGGAACAGTTGAGGATAGCATAGGCAAGAAATTATTTGACATTTTTGTAAGCCGTAGTTATAGATTTAAAGCTGAACGTCTAAATATTGGTATTTGCAAATTTGAAAATAATAATCAACTAAAATCAGATGCTTCTAATCTTGCCGAAGTATTATCTATATTGCCAGGTAAAAAACCAGGGACTTTCTCGGAGTTTAATAAAAAAGTTTCAAGCATTTTAGATGAAATAAAGTATATTTCTGTAGTACCAAGAGATAATTCAGAGGTTGAAATTAAGGTTTGGATGACCGAAGAACTTAATAGAGATGATTTATCCTTTCCTCTTTCTTCATGTGGAAGTGGAGTTGGTCAAGTTTTAGCAATTGTATATATCCTAGTTTCTTCTGAAGAACCTAGAACATTAATTATTGATGAACCACAATCATTCTTACATCCAGGTGCAGCGAAAAAGCTGATTGAGACTATTAAACAATTTCCTCAACATCAATATTTTATTGCTACTCATTCACCAGATATTATCACAACGGCAGATCCTACTAATATTATCAAGCTGAAATATGAAAATTGTGAAACAACTGCATCAGCTGTTATGGATGAAGAAAAGATAAAGCTACAAAAGGAAATTTTAACAGAATTAGGGGTTAGATTATCTGATGTTTTTGGTGCTGATAGTATTATTTGGGTGGAAGGAGAAACTGAGCAAGATTGCTATCCACTGATACTTGAAAAAATACTTAAAATACCTTTAATGGGGATTAAAATCTTACCTGTTGGTAGTCCTGATGCTCTCTTGGATGGAAAACTATCTGAGCGTGTTGCTGATATTTATAAAAGATTAACTGTAGGAGCAGGTTTGTTTCCTCCCGCTATTGCATTCATATTCGATAGAGAAAATAAGGATGATGATAAAATTAAAAAGTTAAAAGATAAGAACGAACATTTTCATTTTTTACAAAGACGTATGTATGAAAACTATATTCTGAATCCAGAAGCAATAGCAGAAATAATTAATGAAGAAGGTGGGTTAGAAATACCTATCACCATCAATCAAATCAAGGAATATCTCAATCTTGAAAATATTAAAAGTATTGAACAAAAAAACATTGATAATAGAGAAAAAGAAAAATTATTTCCAGGTATTAACATGAAAACAATTTCAGACGATAACTGGTTATTAAAAGTTCACGGAGCAAATCTTCTTGAAAAATTGTTTCAAAACTTTTGTGGAACTGGATTAGAGTTTAAAAAAACCACACACTCATACAAAATTACAGAATGGATAATTAAACATCAGCCAGAGTTTTTATCTGAACTAGCAAAAGAGTTAAAAGAATGCTTGAATAAAAATAAGTCTTAATTTTTAAGCTGATTACAACAGATGGCTCGTAAAAATATCATGAAACATACATTAAATTATGAGCGAGACTTAACGCACATTAATTCATGAGCTTAAATTTAATCAATTTTGGTGCGTTACGCTTCGCTAACACACCCTACTGTCTCAATCAGGATTTAAGGATTTTCAGTTCTCACCTCTGTAGCGCCTGGAACAGGTTTACCAACATTTACCATCTCATTGTAGACGGCTACTGGAATAATGATGCGGTTGTACAGTCTTTGCAGCAAATCTAGCTGTCCAATAGCTGCCAAATTTGTAATGGGCGATGTATCACTAAGTTTGACACCTTATTAAATCCACGATCCTAAGCTACATTTTTAGCGATTTTTTGCTGTGTGCTGCTTGGTTAATATTTAAATGGGGTGTAATTGGTTGGCTATAATAGCAGTATATATTAAGTTAAGAATTATGAGCATACAACTTGAATTTAAAGTATCTGCTCCACCATTTCGGTGGGATGAGGCTGGAGGAATTCGTATAGGTCAAAGTCGCGTTACCCTCGATAGTGTTCTAGCAGCTTATCATCATGGAGCGACTCCAGAAGAAATTGCTATTCAGTTCTCGGTTTTGAATTTAGAAGATGTGTATAGCACGATCGCCTATTATTTAAACCATCGCCAGGAAATCGATCGCTATTTAGAGCAACGCAGCCATCAATCTCAGCAACTAAGGCAGCAACTTTCTCAAAAGCACAATATATCTGATTTGAGGCAACGCTTACTTGCCCGTTCTCAAACAAAGGGGAGATAGATCCCTGTGCGCTTTTTAGCCGACGAAAATTTTAACGGGGCTATATTGCGTGGTCTAGTGAGACGATTGCCCCAATTAGATATAGTTCGTGTTCAAGATGTAGGGTTGATGAACACTGACGACCCCCAAATCTAAACGAGCAGCAATAAGCCAGTGATTTTTCTAATCGATCATAATATTGAAGGGCAATCGCTCATGCTTTTTGGAAGTCTTACTTCTGAAGGATGGCTAGAAACATTACCAATTCGTTTTATGTCATTCGATGAAGTTGAACTACCAATTACCAGCAGCGACAGAGTAGTTTAGCGATTTGCTCAAGAGAATCAAATGATTTTGCTAACAGCTAACCGTAGCATGAAGGGTGAAGATTCTTTAGAACAAGTAATTCGAGAAGAATGTTTACCAAATTCCTTGCCTGTAGTTACTATCGCAAATATTGATCGGATTGTTGAACGAGAATATCGAGAAGAATGTGTTGATCGCTTGATTGAGATTGCTCTTTACCTTGAAAATTATCTAGGCGTTAGTCGTCTGTTTATCCCCTAGCATTTGTAATTATTGAGTTGAGATAGTGATATGAATTCAATCATGGTTATACATCCATACAAATACGACGAGATGTGGGTGTTTGATGACGATAAGGTTGGTTTGCTACGAGAGCCTTTCGTTGCAGGAGCAGATCGTATAATTGACCGAATGGTTGTCAAGATTCCAAACGCAGAAGCAGGATTCAGCTTATTATTTTCTGCTCAACCTTTTCCAGGATATCAAGCTAAATTTGATTGGCGACGCGAAGAATATGGAGGAAACTGGTATTACAATGCGGAGTTTGATCTAGAAGGGTGGCTATGCCCTGCTTTATTTAAGTATTTTGATCAAGTTCCACAAGAGTTGTATGCTCAATGCAAAGCAATTACCGCATAACAATCCCGTTGCACATCGACAGTATCAAGCGATCGCTGTTCTTGTAGGTTGCGTTAATGAAATAAACTATAAGCGATCGCTACGGTAAGCTACGCTAATGCTATATAACCAATCATCAGAGTGGACAATATTGTGATATTTTAGTTTTGTAATGGGAGCGATCGCTACGGTAAGCTACCCTAAAGTTCTAATTTCCACATTTTTAGTGATTTGTTGCCGTGTCAATCCTGCTTGGCTCATATTTGAATGGGGTTTACAGCAAATTGTGATGGGGTAACCTCAAAAGTTATAATCTTGTTAGGATTAAGTCTTCAGGAGGAAATATGCTGGTAAGTGTTGAAGGGGTTTACCGCAACGGTCGTATAGAACTCACAGAAAGTCCTAATAACGTACCTGAAGGGGCTTGTGTAATTGTTACCTTTGTTAGCTTGAATGATATTAACTTGGCATCTCAAGGAATTGATAGAGAGCAAGCTAAGACTCTACGCACAAGTCTAGCTACCTTTTCAGACGATTGGAACAGCCCTGAAATGAGTGTTTATGACAACTATGATGCAGCCAAAGCCAACGGTTAGTAGAGGTGATGTTGCTCTGGTTCTCTTTCCAAATTCCAATCTGATTTCTGCAAAGACACGACCTGCATTGATCGTGCAAGCAGATGACTTACAGACAGGACTGCCCCAAATTATTGTGGCGATGATTACCAGCCAAATGTTTCGGACAGGGCATCCCAGTCGTATCACTATTTTGCTGAATTCCCTTGAGGGGCAACAGTCAGGCTTGTTGACAGACTCAGTTGTGATGACTGATAATCTGGCAACGATCGCAATATCAGCGGTTCATCGTGTGATTGGCTCATTGCCGACAGCAGAAATTGATCAAGCATTGAAACACACTCTGGGCTTGTAGCGATCGCTATATAACCAATCCTCAGAGTGGACAATATTGTGATATTTTGGTTTTGGAATGGGGGCGATGCCTGCGGCGAGCGAAGCTATCGCTACGGTAAGCTACACTAAAGCTCTAATTTCCACATTTTTAGCGATTTGTTATGGTGTGCTGCAAAATTAACAGATATGTCTCACATTTACTAATCTATGCCACAGGAAAGTTAGGTTGATTTGAGGATGGATATAGATTGTGTCATAATATAAGACTTGGGATATTTTAGGAGGCAAAGCAATGTTTAACTGCTTGCAGGTTGCTAAGTTCTTCATACTCAGAGCCTACGAGGATGGGCGAGAAGAGCAAATGACTAATATGAAGGTGCAAAAACTTCTTTACTACGCACAAAGTTTGCATCTTGCACTTTTTGATGAGCCTTTATTCGAGGATGAAATTCAAGCGTGGCGATATGGACCTGTTTGCCCCCCAGCTTACCGCTTTTATTCACAATTTGAAGCTGAACAACTCCCAATACCAGATAAAGATTCTTTTTCACAGATTGCTGATGATCGAAAGGATGTGCTTGAAGAGGTTTGGGATTATTTTGGGCAACACCATGCTTACTATTTAAGTGGGATGACTCATGTAGAGTTTCCTTGGAAGAAAGCACGGAAAGGACTTCCATCCCAAGCCCGATCTACAGAATCTATCCTTTTAGAAGATATGAAATTACTTGGCTATGATAAGCTGGAACAGATTGAGCAAGATAATCCTGCTTACAAGACTTCAATTTCATATCTACTCGAGCAATCTTTTAAACAGCCTGCTAAAGATCCCCAATATGTTCAAGAGGAAGAGATAAATGACTGGCTTACCTCCCTTCTCTCTTGAAAAGACAGATAGCTTTGAAAGAACTTTTAAGAAGTTGGCTAAAAGCAAAGCATACGACAACGATTTTCCCAACACAATTGCCGCAATCCTGAAAGACTTGTTGCATGAGGTTTATCCTAGAAATTCTAGAGATGAACCATTACCTGGAGGAATAAGTATTCCAAATGAATGGACTCTTCACAAACTTGAAATAAAAGTAGGGCAAGGTGCTTCTGGACAAGTTCGACTTATTTATCTGGTCAATGAAGGTAAACTTATTATTAGACCATTATGGATTTATAGTCATGAGCAGTTTCAAAAGCGTCCTCCTGATAAAGAGCTTAGGAGCGTAATTATGAATGTAATAGAGTAGTGCGATATCGTAGAGAAGCGATCGCTACGGTAAGCTACCCTAACGCTATATAACCAATCCTCAGAGCGGACAATATTGTGATATTTTGGTTCTGGAATGGGGGCGATCGCTACGGTAAGCTACGCTAAAGCTCTAATTTCCACATTTTTAGCGATTTTTTGCCGTGTGTTGCTTGGCTGATATTTGAATGTGGTGTAATTGGTTGGGTTGCTTTATTTTTCGGTTATACGGAAAAATTCTGTATGACACACCAATAGGGATATTATCTAGAAAAATTCTGCATAACTTGACAAGGATCGCCTGTAATGATTACCATATAGTTGTATGCAAAAATATTATACGGAAATTTTCCTTATAATAACTTGTAAACTAGATTTGCTATAACTTAATTTCGCACGATGGTGTAAGGGAAAACATCCCGCCTCGGCGGAGTATTAGCGGGGGTTCGATTCCCCCGCCGTGAATTTCTCAAACCTTCACAATGACATCAGAAAGTTCAGTCCAACGGAATCCATCACAGATATACAGATATCACGTTGAGAATCTTCGAGAACTTGAGGTAGCTCTCAGAAATATCTCTCGGTTAGCTAGAGAAACGATTGCGCGTAAAGATCCAGAAAGTAGCCTGAGAAGCCTGCTCCGAATTTATACGCTTCTGATTGGAGCATGGGCTGAGTGTCGTTTACAGAAGTTGCTTCACGAAGAGTTTGGATTTACTTCTGCTGAACGAGAACAAGTAAAATCAAAGAAAACACAGTTAAAATGGTGGAAAGAGACAGTTGATCTAGCCTTTCGTAAACACTATGGAATTGCAGCAGCATCACTTAATGAGCAGTCTTTAGGTAGCCAAAACAATGACCGATACACAGATATAAAAGATACCCTAGTCAATGACCTGATAATAGTTATAGAGATTCGTAATAGACTTGCTCATGGTCAATGGATTAATCCACTTAATTCAGAAGGAACAGGATTAAACGCAGATAAACAAACGCTCCTTAACAATGAGAATCTTATGTCTCTCCAGCTCAAGCTTTCCCTAATAAGCCATTTGGCTGACATGGTTCATGATCTAGTGGTAAGCCCCGCAACATTTGAAAGAGACTTTGATCACCACTATGGACTTCTCCGTCAGGTACGGGTAAATCTAAGAAAAAAAGATTACAACAAGTATAGGAATCAGTTAGAGCGCCGCGCTAATGCTCGGAGAATTAGCAATCAACAGACTATGGATAATAGCGATAACCAGCTAAGTTCTGATCGCTGATCTTGTAGGGTGCTTTAATAAAATGAGTGGGAGTTTTATGGTTTAGAAAATAAAGATAATTTCTAAATTCCATTCTTGATGATGGCGAATAATATTAATTTGACGAATAAATTCTCTTAGATAAAAACGTCGTTCTACTTCTGATAAATCTAACCAAAATTGGGGAATAGATACGGCTTGAGCAACAGAACGCAAATTAACGGGTGGGAGAATTGCTAACTTGGCTTCCAGTTGGGAAATTTCTGTACGGATTTTGTAAGCCCTTAACTTTGCTGTTTCTGAATCTAAAACCCCTGTTTCTATTAAAGGGGGTAACTGTTGGAGAATTTCTTGCTGACGAGCGATCGCTCTCCCTATATTATCTTTAATACTATCAAGTTGGGGAAAATTTACCCCAGCCACCGCCACAGGTAAATCTCGACAAACGGTTTCTATCGTCCTTTCTAAAACTGTTTGGTAAGCTATAGCCCGACATTTAGGAGTTTGGGGACAGTCAAGGGCGCGTAAATATAAATACTCTTTATCTTGATGGCGTTGGGTAACGCGGGTAACAATCATTTGGGATTGACACTGGCTACAAACCACCAACCCAGCTAGAGAACGGGGGGCGCTGGCGGTACGGGATGGTAATCGACTGTTTCGCCGTAGTAATCGGTCAATTTGGGCGGCTTCTTCCCTAGAAATAATCCCTACATGAGTATTAGAGATAATATCGCCTGTTTGATAAGCTGTATCACCCCGATAAACTGGATTCGTCAACCAACGCTTTCCAGTGGTGACAGAGATTTTTTTACCATATTTTTTAGCCAAATGACGGACTGAACCTCGCAAAGATCCATAGAGGATAAAGTGTTCAAAAAACTCCTTAACTACAGGTGAGGTACTGCGGTCAATGGTATATTTATCTTTACTTTTGCGGTAGCCATAGGGTGCTTTTCCCGGTGGAGGTGCAGAATCAAGACGATTTTGGGCGTGTCCTTGACGGATACGGCGACTGCGTTGTTGATATTGGATTTGTTGTAGGAGTGTGAGAAGTTTAACTGCGTCTGAAGTGTAGGGTTGTTCTGTAGAGATAACAATTATACCCATTTCTTCAAATTCACGGAGGCGATCGCTCACTTGTTCTACATTATCCCCTAATTCCTCTAATCGGCGAATTAATAAATAGTTGGCTGGTTCGGTTTTACAGTCGGTGAATAATTTTTGTAATTGCGATCGCTCTTTTCCTAAATCTTGGTAGACTTTATCTATTTCCCAACCCCAGCTATTCTCTTCTGGTGCAGTTTCTAAGAGGGGATTACTGTATATATAGGCGATGATTTTCATCTTTTTTTTTCACGCAGAGACGCAGAGGCGCAGAGAGAATTAATTATTTGCAATCTGCTGTAATTCGATCACGTTTCCGTCAGGATCTTTGGTGAAAATTGCAGGACGACCGGAGGCACTGGGTTGAATTGGATAATTGTGACTCAGTAATTTGGCTTTGGCTGCTTCTAGGTTAGCAACACTGAAAGCGATATGTGGGTTACGTCCCCATTTTTCGGCTTGATTTTCCGTTGGGACAACAGCAGCAACAATCAGGTGCAGTTGAGAATCACCAATTTGATACCATACACCGGGGTATTTAAGGGTGCGTTCTATTTTATTTAATCCTAATACTTGTCCATAGAAGTTTTCAGAGCGTTCTAGATTTGTAATCAAAATGGCTGTATGGAGACTTTGGATAATCTGCATGGTTTTTTTAAGATCACGATAAACACATTCAGTAGAGGGACGCAAACCATACCAACTAGCATCAGCTTGATTAGGTGGCAAATCAGTGAGAATGAGCCAAGAATCCTTATAACCCAGATCCCAACGAGCAAGTAGTGTACAAGCCAGTGGATTAGTTTTAAAACAGACTACTTGACCTGATCAAGATTGTCCTGGTTGGGGGACTATATCTGCCAATGGTTTCCATTGATTGTGTCCTGGTTTTTCTCACTTCTTTTTGCCAACTCTTCTTGATTGTAAAATACCTACACCTGTCAGGGCAGGGGAGGCAGGAGGGGAGGAATAATTAATTTATCACCAATTACCAATTACCAATTACCAATCTACTTAGCGCCAGTTCGGGGATACTGTATATCAACAAAACCTAATTCGACTAATTGTTGATAAGCTTTTTTACCTAATTCTCTGGTTGGGTTTTGACTTTTAATAATTTGTATTAACAATGGGATTGCTAAATCTGGCTGATTGAGAGAACGATGTACCAATGCTAACCGATAGGTAGATTCATCTCGTAGTTGGGCTGTGTCTAGGGCTTTTTTGCGTTGAGAATCTGATACTCGGTTGTCAATTCCCGAAAAGCTGGAGTTGAGATCCTGATACAAATTGGATAGCTGATTAAACAACTGACGTGCTTCTAGGAGTTTTTTGGCAGCTACATCGTATTTTTGGGCAGAAACGGCATCATCTGATTCTTTGAGCAGACGTTGGCCTCCTTCTATACTCAAAAGACTGTTACTTTGTCCTGTGGGACTGAGGGTGTTTGATTCTTTTGGCTGACTGGCTGGTATCTCGCCATTCTGACTGGGCAACTGTGGTACTTGAGCATTCACGGGTAATAATAGTCCAAAGATAACGACCAGTGATGGGGAGGTGAAGCGAATTAAGAACATAACAGCAGAGTGCATAAAAAATATCCGGTAAGTGAGAAATGAACGTGTCTTGAGATTTTAGAGAAAAAGAACGGAAACAAGATCAGTTTAACGAGGCTAATTATTAGAACAGGTTTGTAGAAAATGTATTGAAACTTAGGATATCTTAACTCTGTTTGTGTAAGAGATAAAGCAACGTTATGGAATAAGTTTCTTTGATTTAGACTGGAAATCGGTTTGAAAGAGTTCCTTTTTTTGCTGTTGATTAACTATTTTTTTTATGAGCGATAACAATGATGGACTGCCCCAATATGTCGATGCCTCTGATGCTCTAATCACTAACCAGGGATTAATTCTACAACGTGGTGGTGAGGAGTTGATGTTAGAGAAGGCTGTAGATCGCTTTACTATGCGTCTAGATGGTTTTGGGTCAGCTAATGAGGTTAGTGGTGCTGTGTGGCGGCGTAGTATTCCCCAAGCACAATTAGAACTGTTTACTGTGGAATCTGGGGATTTAGAAGGGGTGATGTTGAAGGCACGGGCTGATAAAAATGTGGTTTTCGTCAGTCATGTTTACAAACTGCGAGATCATCCCGGTACTTTTGTCTATTTGAGTGATCAAATTACGATTCAATTTGCTACATGGGTGGATGAGAGTAAAATTAGGTCTATGGCTCTCTCCTTTAGCTTAATCGAAGATCAGCCTGTTTTGGGTCTACCTAATACTTTTGTGTTTCTGGTAAGTAAACAAGCTACGGAAAATCCCATTAAAATCACTAATCGTTTACAAGCACTATCTGAGGTTTTAGCGGCTGAACCAAATATCCTGATTCAACAGGAATCACATTACAAACCCAGTGATGCTCTTTATCCCCAACAATGGTATCTCAATCATCAGGGTGGTAGTCAATTGGCGGCGGGTTCTCATATTGCGGTAGAACAGGCTTGGGACGTGACTCGTGGTGTGCGTTCTGTGGTGGTGGCGGTGGTGGATGATTCTTTTGATTTGAATCACCCAGATTTTCAAGGTCAGGGTAAGATTGTTGCGCCGAGAGATTTGAAGGAAAATGATTTTTTACCTTTACCTGGGGAAAAGGAAACAAGTCATGGTACTGCTTGCGCGGGGCTGGCTGTAGCGGAGGAAAATGGTACGGGAATTGTGGGGGTTGCTCCTGGTTGTGCGTTAATGCCGATTCGCACGACTGGTTTTTTGGATGATCAATCTGTTGAGAATATATTTAATTGGGCTGTTGCTCAAGGTGCGAGTGTAATTTCTTGTAGCTGGGGAGCTTCTGCTGTTTATTTTCCTTTATCTTTGCGGCAAAAGGCGGCTATTACTAGGGCTGCAACTCTGGGACGCAATGGTAAGGGTTGTGTAATTTTATTTGCTGCGGGCAATGCCAATCGTCCGGTTGCAGGTACCGTAAATGAACGAAATTGGCCAAAGGAGATTTTAAAGGGTGAGACGGCTTGGTTGAGTGGTTTTGCTGTTCATCCTGATGTGATGGCTGTGGCTGCGTCTACGAGCTTGAATAAGAAGGCGGCCTATAGTAATTGGGGTGCGAATATTGCTGTTTGCGCTCCTAGTAATAATGCTCCTCCGGGGATGTGGTTTCAGGAGTTGGGTTTTGTTCACACTCAACCAGCGATCGCTCTTTCTTTGTACGGTATGAGTATATTTACGACAGACCAGTTGGGGGTTGCTGGTTACGACCCTGGTAATTTTACTAATAATTTCGGTGGTACTTCTAGTGCTACTCCTATTGTGGCTGGGGTTGCGGCTTTGGTTTTATCGGTTAATCCTAATTTAACGGCTCAACAGGTGAAGCGGATTCTTCAGGAAACGGCTGATAAAATTGTTGATCTTGATCCTGACCCCCAATTAGGTTTACGAGAGGGTAGTTATGATAGTAATGGTCATTGTCAGTGGTTTGGTTATGGGAAGGTGAACGCAGCTAAGGCGGTACGAGCAGCCCAACAAGTAGCAGTGGTGACATCTACCAACCGGAAAATCCAGCTTAAAAATAATACACCCATAGTTATTCCTGATGATCATCAACAAGGAGTTAAAAGTAATATCTCTTTAACTGCGCCTATTGAAGTTGTGACTGTGCAAGATATTCAAGTCAGTCTTCATATTTCCCATGATTTTTTAGGCGATTTAGAAGTTTATTTAA
>NZ_JAYGHC010000003.1:0-1525 GCF_034932285.1 Cronbergia sp. UHCC 0137 | reverse complement strand
TGCTTTTAAACTTTCACCAATGTGAATGTTGACATTTGCACCCCAACTAGGAATAGGTTGATTGTAATTAATGCTGATTGGTAAAATTTTGATTCCTAATTTTGGGTAAATAGATTCAGCAGTCAAAGCCAAACGAGCGATTCCCGGTTTTAAAGGGTGAACTTTACCATCACGAAAAATCCCACCTTCCGGGTAAATAACTAACATTTCTTCCCGTTGTAGTAAATCTACTGAGTGTCTGAGAGTGGCGATCGCTGGATTGTGAGGATCGACCGGAAAACCTCCCATCCGTAACACAAACCAACCTTGTAGTCCCTGACATTCACTACTTGTCACCATAAAGCGTAAATCTCTACCTGTAGCGAACCGACCGGTCGCGTAGGGTAAAAGCAATGAATCCCAACGTGAACGATGGGTAGGAGCAAGAATTACCGCTCCTGTTTGAGGAATATGCTCTTGGCCAGTGATGTTTATTTTCCCAAAGAATGCTGGGAGAACTATGTAACGCCCCACAGCATACACTATCGGACTTAACCAGGGAGAAATCCAGGAGCTACCGGGAGCTATTTTTGGATTTACTGAGGTATGCGTCCGTATTAACTGGTAGATAGTAGAAGCAAAACGAGATTCCCTCATAACGGTGGCTGTTGGTTGTCGAATAGAATATGACAAAAATTTGAGTCTTTCCACCGTAGATTCTCTTTAGTAATTTTTGTCTTACCAAATGGACAGTTTCACCTTTGGCTGTCACCATGGCGATGTCGCTTTGTCCCAAACCAGGTCTGTAATTGCTGACGACAGGCTGATTCTAAAATACCACCCACCACTTGTAGACGGTGATTAGAAGCGGGACTATCAGGTATGTTGATAACAGTGCGAATTGCGCCAGTTTTGGTATCGTCCACTCCATACACAAGTTTAAATAAACGTGATTGAGCGATCGCCCCAGCACACATCGGACATGGTTCTAGGGTTACATACAGTGTGCATTCATGCAACCGCCAAGTTTGTAAAATCTTAGTAGCGGATCGAATAGCGACAACTTCCGCATGGGCTGTGGGGTCATGATCCCGTTCTTTTCGATTCTCACCTTCAGCAATTAAGTTTCCAGATAAATCAACAATTACTGCACCTACAGGTACTTCTCCAGCCTCACCTGCTACCTGTGCTAAATTCCAGGCGTATTCCATCCATTGTTTATGAATTATATATTCTGAGTATTTAATATTGCAATGCGTAAGTCCCATAAAGTTACTTTTTGAGTTTTGAACATATAAGTAGGGTGGGCATTGCCCACAATATGCGGGTTTTGCTGGGCTACAATACCTAGATTTATGCAAGATATTATAAATGATTATTGAATATTAATATTATCTATACTGTTGAAAATAAATCTCTAATCGTTTAATTTAGTTAAAGTATTAGAGAATTTACAGCAAGGTTTAGCAAGTGCATAACATCAAAATTTAGGATAGTTATTTGAACCTTGCTGTAAGAATTGATGAAAGGTAAACTTTCTATTCTG
>NZ_JAYGHC010000002.1:174658-187499 GCF_034932285.1 Cronbergia sp. UHCC 0137 | reverse complement strand
CAACTGAACGCCCTACTTTACGCTGGATTTTTCAATGCTTTCAGTGTATTCATTTAGTTGAATATAACAACGAAAAACACGTTTCTAATTGGACTCCAGATAGGGATTTTATCCTGAATCTTTTACCAGATGATTGTTTTCGTTACTATCAATTAGCCACTTAATTATTCTCTACATTAATTTAATTAATATCAGATTTAGGAGCTATTCTATTTGATTTATAGCTCTATTTTACTATGTCTATAATTTCGTTCTTTACTTCAATTTATTAGTCTCGCTTATAGTATATATCTGGAATATCTTGATTTATTTATCTGTTTTTCCCCCTGAGTGGTGTTCATTCTTATTGCTCCTTATTGACAATAGGTTTTGATGCCATTTTTGTTGTTTTTCTTTTTCGCCAATGTATTTTTTCGCTAATATGTAATTTTTTAGCCTCAGTTTTCTTTCTTATCTCCGTAATTTCCCTGTGTGACAGCTAAGGGTGCGGAATGTGGGTTTTATGGTGATTGAGAATTGATTATAACAAAACGCTTACGGGGCAAGGGTTATAAACAATTATGACCATATTTTTAATGAAATGCTCACACAATAAGGCTTTCAATAGTTTTGAACCAGGTTTTCCATAAAAATAACCTAAGAACCGGAAATTTTACCTTCAATTAGAAGTTTTTTTTGTTTTCTGGTCTCTCTCAACGAATAAATTTAAAGTTGCTAGTTATTAATTTTTCGGATATTTTGTAGTCTGTAGGGTGTGGTTCGGCAAGCTCACCAACCACGTCACACAGAATAATTTAGGCTAAAATCGCTAAAATCGCTAAAATCGCTAATTTTAAGTTTCTGACCCACCTTATTTGATCTAACTAGCAACTTACGTTACTTATTTACGAGAAGATGACAGATAAAAAATTAGAAGAATTAATTATTAAAACAGTCAAGAAAGTTATCAAAAAAGAGATATCAAAATTACAACAGAATAATCTAATTACTGTTTCGACTCAATCATTTGACATTGAGGAAGATACAGGTACTACAGCGGAACTGATAGATGATATATACGATAGCAGTTCTGTGAGCTTGCCTACACAAGAAAAAGTAGAACTTGACCATAAATTACGAGAACTCAAGTTTAAACAAGAACTTAGAAAAGACTGGATATTATTTATTTTAAAGGATGTAGTAGTCTATGCTGCTACTATCATCTTTATATTCACCATCGCTGGATTTTATTTATTTACTGTAATTAAGGGTTACTGAATAAGTCTAGAAATTTAATCTAATATTTAGGATGGAGAAAATCAACAGACCATTAAATCCCACTTTTCGCACCCAAAGTGTTATATATCAAAAAAAAGCTGACTTAGTAGTACACAAAAACTAACATAGAAGTACAGGGCAACCGCATCTAAATTCTATAATCCATGACCAGAAAGGGTTTCGGGTTTTAGTTACAAAAATAAACAATGGTTGAAACCTTTATCCTGTAAGCGTTCTAAAAATAAGATGCGTTTGCCCTGCATAGAAGTAAGAGAAAGTAGAGTTATTGACACTCTCAGGGCTAAAGCCGCTGAGATTCTGCGGACAGAATATACTTAGGTAGTACCCAAAGCCGAATTCTCGCTACGGTCGTCAAACACCGTCTACCCAGTAAGCTTAGGTCTATGCCTAAATTGCTGGCTACTTTTCGTAAAATGTTAGCTGCGCCGTTCAAATCTGCATTCACGATTAAACCATTTGCTGACTGATACAAGCCACGTTTAACACGCTTTCCAGATGCTTTCCACCCTTCTGGTTTTTCGCCATAACTGGGTAGGGAGTCTCCATCTAGAAAACTAGCTTTAGAAGTATACGCCTCTTCTGTTTCTTGAAATCTAATACCGTGTAAATCACAGAGTTGTTTCAACCTATCTTTAAGTTTACCCAAAGGCATTTGGACAAACTTTTGATTATTAATTCTCCCCATGTTGGCGTTAGATTTAAAACCTTCATTCCAACCAATTACCAACGTGCCAATGCCATATTTTAAGCAATGATCAACAATTAATTTTGCAGCTTTATTAATGCCGTCACGCATTTGATGGTTACGTTTACGGGTTACACGGTCTAACCAATTATCCCAATAAGCTTCTGATTTTCCATCCTTGCGGGTAGATACTTTTTTATTCCACAACTGATTCATAGACTTCATCGCACGGGCATCAATCAATAGGGAATTACCCAATGTATCAACACAAGCCGCTAAATTATCAGCCGTTCCCAGATCAATAGATAATGCCTGATTGATGTCTAAAACGTGGTTTTGTTTGTCAACTTCATAAGACATCTCTAAATAAAAAGCACCGTTTTTAGGTAGGATAGTAAACTCTTTAACCTTTGTAATATCTAGGTTTGACGGCATTGGTAGAAAAAATTCAGAAATTCCAAACCATCTTTTTACAGTTAGCCCTAACGAAAATCTGAGTTGTCCATTAATTAGAGTTGGCTTTTGTCCACCGCTATTAGGATAGGCAACCTTGAAAAGCTTAGAACCTGTTAGATAGCCGGGTGCTTTAGGTTTAAAGTGTAATTGTCCTTTGAGAAATAAAGAACGTAGTTCTTTAAAAGATTTGAAAGCCTCAGTTACAGACAATAAAGTTTGTTGTACGGGAATAGATGGCATTGATTGAGCGACCATAGTTTTAGAAACCGAAGGCTCATAAATCAAATCAAATTTACCCGTTAACAACTTTCCAGTTTTAAAAAATGTTTGTCGAGCGAAATAAACACCACTGTTATATAGTTTGCCCGATTGCTGACAGAGATATTCTAATACTGCCTTTGTTTCATTATCAGGGGACAACAAAACCTGTTGCACTCCCATCGCTTTTTTATTTTTTGCCACCAATTTATGATGTAATGAAAATTGACTTCTCAATAATAATTGATTAAACTAAGATTGTCAATAGATATAGAGAAAACAACAAAAGAATATGTTAACGCAAGAAGACTACAAAACCCATAACCACGTTAAATTCCTGGTTAACTACCACTTTGTCTGGATACCGAAGCGTAGGAAAAAAGTTTTAGTAGGAGAGATAGCGACAAGAACGAGACAGATTTTTGCTGAACTGGCTATAGAAAAAGGTTGGGATATTTTAGCCTTAGAAGTAGCTCCAGACCATATCCATTTATTTATTAGTGTCAAGCCTACGGATACCCCACATTTAGTTATTAAGGCATTTAAAGGGCGTTCTAGCTTCTACTTGAGGAAAGAATTTCCCCAATTAAAAAAACTACCGTCTCTTTGGACAAATAGTTATTTTGTAAGCACAGCAGGGAATATTAGTAGTGAATCCGTAAGGAAATATATTGAAGACCCGCATCACGGTTAATATAGAAAATACCAAAGCGGTTAAAACCGCTCTTGTCGCTTATATCTCAGGGCTAAAGCCGCTGAGTTTTACGCTTACCGCGAGGTCTTATAAGAAGAAGTAGCATTAAGATAGCAACTGAATGAGAAAGTGAACTTTTGTAAAAAAAAAGATAGAAAAAAGAGAAACCCTAGGTAAAATCTTAGTACAAGAAAAAACCATTGAATTGTAAATTGTGGTGATAATTTAAGATGATTGAAAATACTGTCCCTGTTTCAACTATTTTTATTGGGATTAATGGTCTTATCGCTTTTTATCTCTCATACATTGCAGCATTTGAACGAACAAAAACAAGAGTTTGGCATGGTGAATCTAAGGAAGATGTAGCGGCACAATCAGATCCGTTAGCAAATCCTAATCCTTGGGCATCTATGGTTGAGCAATCAACTCAGAAATTTATAAAAGTGAAAGTCAATGATTATGGACTATTACAAAGGAAAGTTCGTGCTCATGGCAATTTTGCTGAGTACGTGCCTCAAGCATTATTGTTTGTACTGGCACTAGAGTTAATGCAAGCACAAACATGGCTATTATGGCTTTTTGGAACTAGTCTTACTGTGGCTAGGATTGCTCATGCATGGGGTTTGATAAAAACCTACGGACCTTCTCCAGGAAGAGCGGTTGGTTTTTTCCTGACCTGGTTTGTCTACGTCTTTGGTAGCATAGCCTGTATTTATTATGGACTTGTTAATTTGATGGCAAATTAACCTTAGACTGTTCAAATGTCTGTTTTTATGCTTTGTTGGTTTTTTCTCTCAGTAATTTACCTATTGTAACATTTGAGGTGCGGAATGCAGGTTTTATTAATCTAAGATCCTGAATATTTGCGTAATCTTTAATATAAATATTTTCTGGTATAACTTGTCAACAACACCCTGGAGTGTTGTTGCTAAATTTGTTTTCTTAGAAAATGTTCATGATTGTAATGATACTCACACTGGTGAAAACAATCAGAGCGCCCATAGTTACAGACTGAATCAATGAGTTTGGCTGTTTAGAATTTTGCATTTTTAGTAAAACCTTTTTAATTTTATTTGCGATCGCTTTCATAAAAAATAACAAATTTATGAGAAAAATTTATTTAACTGTGATAAAACTTAAAATCATGTAAACTTTCTTAATATAAATGACACTAAAAACACCATCATTGCCAGATAACCGTAAATTTTAATGCACTGCTTACCGCCCGGAATATGTGCCTTAATGCGGTAATATGATATCTAATCAAAATAAAACACAATTTGGCTGAAAAAATAATTATGACAACCACAGCATCACTAAATTCCGCAGTCAGTTTTGACTTAGACCAACTAAATCAACAATTTGAAACTGCTACCACCAAAGAAATCTTAGCCTGGTCTATCGAGAACATCCCTACAGGACTCGTACAAACTAGCGCCTTTAACGTTGATGACTTGGTGATAACTCACATCCTTTATACTGAACTTCAGCATCCCGTCCCTGTAATCTTTCTAGATACCCTCTACCACTTTCCCGAAACCTTAGAATTGGTAGCCAAAGCTAAAGAAATCTATAATCTTGATTTAAAAACCTATAAAATGCCAAATGTAGACACCCGTGAAGCTTTCACAGCTAAATATGGTGAAGCACTTTGGGATAGCGATATTGCCCAATTCCACCACATTACCAAAATTGAACCTCTACAACGGGGTTTGGATGAATTAAATACTATTGCATGGATTACAGGCCGCCGTCGTGACCAAGCTGTTACCCGTGCAAATATGCCCGTTTTTGAATTAGACAGTCTGGGAAGACTAAAAGTTAATCCCCTAGCTACTTGGACACGCAAAGATAGCTGGGCTTATGTGGCTGAACATGGAGTAATCTACAATCCTCTCCATGACCAAGGTTATCCTAGTATCGGCGACGAACCTATCACTACTAAAGTCGGTGAAGGTGAAGATGAACGTGCGGGACGTTGGAGAGGAACAGCTAAAACTGAATGTGGTATTCACATTTAAGAAAATAGGGAACAGGGAACGGGGAACAGGGTTGAAAAATATTATCTCTGCTTTTCCTGGTGTCTGTTCCCTTATTAGAAATCTCCGAGAATTAAATGTGCGTGACTTTAAATTCTTGTAGAGACGTTCCATGGAACGTCTCTAAAATCTTTGTTGGAGATGTCTATTGATTAAACTTGAGCTTGAGCTTGGATGCTACTCAAACAAGAGGTAATATGAGAACGGATAGCTCTTTCATAAACTAAAGTTTGCTGTGTGCGTATCCCTATAGGCTGGTATATCAAGTTAACTTGTGGGAACTCAGACCAATACATCAAAAAAATGTCTTTGGCTGGAGTAGTTATTTGATAATTATTCTCTTGTTTTTTCTTGATCAGCCTACAGTTATTTAGTTTTAACTTATTCCTAAATAAATTTTCAAATTCTGTAATTACGCTTGAGTTAGCTTCCATGTTTTATACACGTTTAAACGTGTTTTATATACAGTATGGTATCCCACTACATTAATAAGTATTAACAATTTATATACTTATCCCAACTACACTATATCAGCTATCATGGGTTTTGAAAAGATCAAATTATATTTTAATTGAGTTTTTTAGTGTTTTGCGTTAACCTATCATTGGTATATTTTGTTATATATAGTTTAGTATAGGGTTATAATGGTAGCTTTATAAGTGTTTTTACAGATTTAATTTATCTATAAATACTATGATTAAAATTCTTCATCTTTCAGATATTCATATAGGAAGCGGGTTTTCCCACGGGAGAATTAATTCGGCCACGGGATTAAATACACGATTGGAAGATTTTGTCAAGACATTGGCATTGTGTATTGACCGAGCCTTAACAGATACGGTGGATATGGTGATATTTGGCGGTGATGCTTTTCCTGACGCGACACCACCACCTTATGTACAGGAGGCCTTTGCTAGTCAATTCCGCCGACTTGTAGATGCAGGGATTCCCACAGTGTTGTTGGTAGGAAATCATGACCAACATTCCCAAGGACTGGGAGGTGCAAGTTTAAATATTTATCGGACTTTGGGTGTACCTGGGTTTGTGGTTGGTGATACTTTAACTACTCATCATTTAGAAACTCGTAGTGGTAAGGTACAAGTAATTACTCTACCTTGGTTAACTCGTTCTACTTTGATGACTCGTCAAGAAACTGCGGGTTTATCTTTAACGGAGGTGAACCAATTGTTAACAGAACGGTTGCGGGTGGTTATGGAGGGTGAAATTCGTCGTCTTGACCCGAATATACCAACGGTGCTTTTGGCGCATTTAATGGCGGATAATGCTACTTTGGGGGCAGAAAGGTTGTTAGCTGTGGGTAAGGGTTTTACATTACCGTTATCTTTACTGACGCGACCTTGTTTTGATTATGTGGCCTTGGGACACGTCCACCGTCACCAAAATTTAAATAAATCCAATGATCCACCGGTGGTTTATCCAGGAAGTATTGAAAGGGTGGATTTTAGTGAAGAGAAGGAAGATAAAGGGTATGTGATGGTGGAGTTGGAACGAGGGAAGGTTGATTGGGAATTTTGTCGGCTACCAGTTCGCAGTTTTCGGACAATTGAGGTGGATTTGTCTAAAACAGATGATCCCCAAGGGATGTTAATGAGAGCGATCGCTAAACATGATATACAAGAAGTTGTGGTGCGGCTAATTTATAAACTGCGTTCTGAACAATTGGATTTAATTGATAACTCCTCTATACATAATGTGTTAAGTGCTGCCCACACCTACACTATTCAACCAGAATTAGTGAGTCAGTTAGCTAAACCCCGTATTCCTGAATTAAGTGCTAGTAACAGTATTGACCCAATGGAAGCATTGAAAACTTATTTGCATAATCGGGACGACCTCAAAGACATCTCTGCGTCAATGTTGGAAGCTGCACAGAGTTTACTGGCTGATGATCAGGAAATTTACTTAGACACTGCTATTTCTGGTTGAAATCTTTATTTATACTAAACACGGCTTAACCATTTGATTCTGTGGGTAAGGGTTTAGCAATGCTCATACGTGTCAACTTAAGCCCCGGCGACTGGAAGTCGCGGCTACACAAACAAAGTCCGCCTGCGCGGACTCAGAAAAAATCGAGGATCTGAAACCCACGGAGGTGGGTTTTGCCTGTGTAGATGCGGTTTTTAACCGCCGATTTAATCTTAAGTTGACACCAATGAGCAATGCTAAACCCCTACAAATCTGGGTTTTTCGTCATTTTGTAAAAGTCCATGTCTCAACCGTTTTTAGTATAGTTTAGATCATCAAATCCATCCTCAAGATCCCCAACTTATTTAATACAGGAATTACGCAAAATATCTCTTAAAACCTCATTTCTCTGTGAACTCTGTGCCTCTGTGGTTTGTTTATTCCATAAATCCTGCGTAAGTTCTATAATAAATTGGGGATTTGACCTTGACTCAACTAAAATTGCTGTATATAACAAAACTAAGATTTATCTTTCCATAAGTGCCAAACTTATTTTTAATTGCTTAAAATAAAATATGTCTGGTAGTAAATTTTCGAGGAGGCTGGTAACAAAGTATGCCAAATTTAACAACAGATAGATTTACCCCCATGTCGGTACTGTCATTAGTGCTGGGAGGTTGGTTGGTGTTGATGCCCCAGAGTAGTTTAGCTACAGGCTTTTCATTAACTCAAAATAGGAAGATTGATAATTTATCTAATCACCAACAACCCGTAAAAATTAGTCAATTTAACCAAAATTTTGAGAGTTATTTTGTCTATGTCGATAGCAATAACCCCCAATTATTACAAAGAGTACGTCAAGTTGAACCCAGTGCCTATATTAGACAGTACAATGGACGTAACGTAATTCAATCTGGAGTTTTTACCAGACAAAGTAACGCTCAACAAAGGGTGAGAGAACTGGAATTAAACGGTATTTTTGATGCCCGCGTAGTCAGTTTTTCCAATGCAGAACAAATACCCTATCATAGAGATGTTAATAGAACTACAAGAGCAAATAATCAGCAAGAACTAACTAAGTTTTATTTTGTTGTTATTCCTTCTACTGTTAGAAGTTTACGATCTCTTGGCGATCGCATTCAACGAAAAATCGGTAAAAATGGTAGTGTGTTCCTGAGAACTCAACCACGGGGAGCGCATATAGCTGTTGGACCATTTATCGACCGTGCAGAAGCACACCAATGGAATAGCTATCTGCAAAGTTTGGGTTATGGTGATGCTAGGGTTTATTACGGTAAGTGAAAATATACTGACTGCTGAGTGAAGGCATATCAATATATTGTATTCCCACACTTGGCAGTTATTAAATTTCAGGACTGAGAATTAATGGAAGATAGGCTAGAACAAATTTCCCAAGCGGTAGTTACCACCTCCCAAATGCGCGACATAGAAGGGCGGATTTTTGCGGCGGGAATGCCTGTAGCTGCTTTAATGGAAAAAGTGGGGATGAGAATTAGCGATCGCTTATCGGCTATAATTCCCTTAAATGCCCCTGTCGGTATTTTAGCAGGACCCGGACATAACGGAGGAGATGCCTTAGTTGTAGCCCGTGAATTACATTTTCGCGGTTATCAAGTTTGCATCTACGCGCCTTTTACTAAATTCAAAGAATTAACATCTGATCATTTACAATATGCTCAAAGTTTGGGTATTTCTCGTATTCAATCAATTGAACAATTAGGAAGTTGTGATTTTTTAATTGATGGTTTATTTGGCTTTGGTTTAGAAAAAGCTATTACAGATCCTATTGCTGCTATTATTAATCAAATCAATCAACAAAATCAAACAATTATTAGTATTGATTTACCTTCAGGTTTGCACACAGATACAGGTGAAGTTTTAGGAACTGGTATTCGTGCAACTCATACCTTGTGTTTAGGTCTATGGAAGTTGGCTTTTTTCCAAGAACAAGCTTTAGAATATATTGGTCAAGCCGAGTTAATTGATTTTGATATTCCCTTAGCAGATATTCAAGCTATTTTAGGAAATGAATTAAAAATTAAACAAATTACAACAAAAACCGCCCTTTCCACTTTGCCCCTACCCCGTCCCCCAGTTACCCACAAATACAAACAAGGACATTTATTATTAATTTGTGGTTCTAGACGTTACGCTGGTGGAGCAATTTTAACAGGTTTGGGATCTCGTGCCAGTGGGGTGGGTATGCTTTCGATAGCTGTACCTGAATCAATTAAACCCCTTTTGGTGTCTCATTTACCAGAAGCCTTAATTATCGACTGTCCAGAGACGGAATCAGGGGCTATTTCTCAGTTACCAGAGAACATTGATTTGAGTTCGTTTAGTGCGATCGCTTGCGGACCCGGCTTAACTAAAGATACCATAACCACAGTCGAAAAAGTTCTCCAAAGCAAAGTAACTTTACTTCTAGATGCTGATGCTTTAAATATTTTAGCAGAATTGGGAACTATCCCTACCTTACAACAACGTCAAGCAGCAACCGTCCTCACACCCCATACAGGAGAATTTCAACGCTTGTTTCCAGATATTCCCCAAACCGACAGAATCAAAGCCGTGCAAACAGCAGCAAAGCAAACTGGGGCGGTAATATTATTAAAAGGGGCAAGAACAGCCATATCTCATCCCCAAGGTAGGGTTTGGATCAATTCTCAAAGTACCCCAGCTTTAGCCCGTGGTGGAAGTGGTGATGTATTAACCGGCTTACTTGGTGGATTATTAGCCCAAAACGCTCAAAAATCAACTAATATTGAAGATATTGTGGCCACTGCGGCCTGGTGGCATTCCCAGTCCGGTATTTTAGCAGCCCAAGCAAGGACAGAATTAGGGGTAGATGCTTGGACTCTGACACAATATTTGATCCCTGTTTTAAAACAAGAGTCAGTAACTCAGCCCTAAAGGGACTGAGCTTGTAAGAAATTGCCAGCTGTACTGACCAGTCTAAGTCTACTACTGACTACGTTTTTTGAGTCACGACACCCTGGAATCCGTAGCCAGTTCCCTGCTCTGTCGCTTGTGATTAAACAGTTTCAAAGTCACTGAAACAGTGTTGCAAGCCTAACAAGCTCTTAAAACATTGACGAGGCTAACATTACCCGCAAGGAGGGACTTTATGTCCAAAGTATTTGTAATTGACACCGACAAACAACCATTAAATCCAATTCATTCAGCCCAAGCTAGACAACTATTAAGAAACAAAAAAGCAGCCGTATTCAGACGATTCCCATTCACAATTGTCCTCAAAGAATCGCGTTCTGATTCTGCTGTTTCTCCTTTGAGATTAAAGCTTGATCCTGGCGCAAAGCATACAGGAATAGCATTAATCAATGACGTTACTGGTGAGGTTGTATTTGCTGCTGAATTAAAACATAGAGGTTTTGCGATTCGAGATGCTTTAACTTCTAGACGACAATTAAGACGTTCTAGACGTGGTAGAAAAACTCGTTACAGACAACCAAGATTCTTAAATAGAACCCGTCTAGAGGGATGGTTAGCACCAAGCTTACAAAGTCGAATTGAGAATATCAAAACTTGGGTTAAGAAGTTGCGTAGTCTTGCACGAATTGAGGCTATTAGTCAAGAATTAGTACGGTTTGATATGCAGTTAATGGCTAATCCTGATCTTCAAGGTAGGGAATATCAACAAGGAACTTTAGCTGGTTATGAAACCAGAGAATACTTGCTAGAAAAGTGGAATAGGCAATGCGCCTATTGTGGAGCCAAAGACGTTCCTTTTCAAGTAGAGCATATTCATCCACGATCCAAGGGTGGTAGTAATTCAATAACAAATCTCACTTTAAGCTGTGAAAAATGTAACACCAAAAAAGGAACGAAAGATATTAAAGATTTTCTCAAGAAAGATCCATTAAAGTTAGAAAAAATCTTGAAACAAGCAAAAAGACCACTAGCTGATGCAGCCGCAGTAAACACAACTCGTTTGGCATTACTATTCGTTTTAAAAGCGACTGGATTACCTGTAGAAACTGGTTCAGGAGGATTAACGAAATTCAACAGAAGTCAACAAAAACTAGAGAAAACTCATTGGATTGACGCAGCTTGTGTTGGTCAATCAACTCCAACTCTCAATATCAAAGGTGTTAAGCCATTGCTAATTACAGCTAACGGTCACGGCACTAGACAATCTTGCAGAACTGACAAATACGGATTTCCAAATCGCCACTGTTCTAGAACTAAATTTCATTTTGGTTTTCAAACAGGAGACATCGTTAAATCAGTTGTCAAAATTGGTAAAAAAGTTGGCGAATATGTTGGAAGGATTGCTACTCGCGCGACAGGAAGTTTCAATATCTCAACTAGAAATGGATTAATTCAAGGAATTAGCTATAAAACTTGTAAAACTATCCACAAAAAAGATGGTTATGGCTACTCAAATTAAAAGATTCAATGCGGTTAAAACCGCCCGTGTCGCTTCCCTCTCAGCACTGAAGTGTCTGAGTTTCCCACTTACCGCAAGGTCTTATGAATGACTGTATAAAACCTACGCAACATTAACCCATTTTCGTCATTGCTAGTAATCTGTGAAATACATTTTGAGGGATCAAGAAGAAATGAACCGCAAAGAACGGGAAGAAAGAAGATTTTTTTCACAGATTGTTAGGTCAGCATCCCCATCTCAATCCATAATTTTACATGACTAAGACAAAAAGCTGAACGTTTAGCAGCCAAACTGAGAGAATTAAATATTGACCAAAAAACCTTAGCAAATATCTAGATTATGGCTGAATTACCAAAAACCTTAGAAGATGCGATCGCTCAATCTCGTGAAGCCGTCAAAGCCGCTTTAGAAGATGGTTTGACACGCATTCAAGTAGATTTTCTGTTTCCAGAACTCAAACTGATGCCCATCGCAGAACAGTTTTTACCCTTATTTACTGACTATAACTCCCGTCTTAAAGTTTTCTTTCCTGATGCCGGTGGTGCAGCCTTAGCGCGTCGGGATTGGGCAGAAGCAGAATTTAAAATTTTAGACATTGGTACAGGGAGGGTGGCTTCCTTGGAAACAAAAATTCAGCCAGAGGACGAAATTTTCCTCTTTATCGCTCCTACATCTGTGGAAGTGTCACAATTAGAAAAATTATATGAAATGATTAGCGATCGCCCTACAATCCTCTTAAACCCCCGTTTAGAAGATTCCGGGGTAGTTGGCATTGGTTACACAGCCAGAGAAACCCGTCGTCGTTTCATCAGCACCATAGAATCTTGTTACTACCTCCGTCCCGTCGATGACGAAACCGCAGTTTTTCGCTGCTACCCTGGACTGTGGGAAGTATGGGTAGAAACTAATGGAGAATTTGCCAAAATTGCCGAATTACCCAAAAAACCCAGTGGTGATGAGTTGGATATGATTCTACTTCAAGGACAACCTCAAACTGATAGTACACCCGCCAAAAAACCTGGTGTATTTAAAAGTTTGCAAAGGTTTATGAAAGCTTTAAGTAGTTAGGGTTT
>NZ_JAYGHC010000002.1:158238-174470 GCF_034932285.1 Cronbergia sp. UHCC 0137 | reverse complement strand
GACTCCTGACTCCTGACTCCTGACTTCTAGCCCTAACGAAAGGACTTTTTCCGCAAACCCTAGTTAGTATTCAAAGGCTGAAAGTTGCAGACCTGAAACCAGCACTTCAGCCTGATCATACCCAATAAATTTATTTTCGCCAAATCACTAATATCACACCCGTGACAATCAAACCTAATCCAAACACACGGGTCATAGAAATCGGTTCTTTTAAAATAAAATACCCCAATAATACAGAAAATATATAACCAACTGATACGGCCGGAGCAGCAACACTGAGATTAACTCTAGTCAGTAAAAGTATGTAGGCGATCGCCCCAATACCATAACAGCTTAGTCCTAATAATAATTCTGGTATGGTGATCATGTTGAGGATGAGATTAATCATGTTCGCCCCATCAACTTTACCTAATTTGATCGCTCCCATTTTTAAAAAAAATTGTCCAGCAACACTGATGACAACTGAGAAGAGGAGTAAACTAAATTCTTGTATTGACACAGAGATTACCTTTTATGGTTAGAGATACCTATGCAATCAAAACACATATATTTTGTTCACTTCAACCTTTTATCTAGACTACATGAATGATGTTTTTTGTCAATGCGTAAGTCCTATAAAATTTATTTGCCTAAGTAAGATTATTGTGTAAAAAATACAGAAAATGCTGCCATTACTGCGTCTTCTACCTGGCATTTAGTATTATTTCCAACTGCGTAAGTGACGATCAACCAACCACACGACTGGTGCGATCGCCCGCCGGATACGAACAAGTGTACTATAAAGAGAAGAGGAATTAAACGCAGATGTACAAATTATTTTTGTGATGGGTTTAATCAAAAACTGCTGTCATTCTCAATTTTAAACTGAGCGATCGCCTTCCATAACTCCTTAGTGAATTTAATTTCATCGGGATGAATTCTTGTTATTTCTGCTATTCAGAATTGTCAGATTATTTTCTTTATTAAATTTTCAATCAATGTTAGACAAAAATTTATGATCTCTATGCTGATTCAATCTATATCTAGAAGAATTGATAACTACGCAGCAGCTATTCTAAACCAATAAATAAAAGTAGTTCTGTAAACATAGTAAAAAAAAGTTGAGTATACCTTAACTCAAAATCTTGTCAAAAATCTGCTTCTAGATATATTGTTTCGATATTAGAGGACTTATATAGTGGATACAACTGGTCTAAATACAAAAAAACTTGTTAATACCTATACACAAAAAGTGGTTGACATCAGACAAATATCAACAACTATAGCTCGTCGGCGTTATTTTATATTAGGTGTTTCCTGTATAGTGATGTCAGTTACAAGTTTGCTGGCTATTATTACCAAACCTATGTACCAAAGTTCTATGCAGGTGATGGTCAGTTTTAATTTGGATGAAAAATTACTGTCAAATGAAAACCAGGAAAATATAAAAAATGAATTAACCAATTCTCCGATTTTATCTGCAAAGTACATGACTCAGATGAAATTAATGGCGAGTTCAAATCTGATACAAAGGGCTGTAAATTTACTACGATCTAATTATCCTAATATTACTATCGAAGATATTAAGGGTAAAGATGAAGCAGGTAATCCAGTGTCTTTACAGGTAAATCCAATAACCAATTCAGCACAGGGTAATCAAGTATTTATAGTTTCATTTCAAGACCGTGATCCAATCAAAACAAAAAGGGTATTACAAGCATTGCAAAGAGTCTATCAAGACTATAATGTAGAGCAAAAAAAGCAAAATTTGGAACAAGGACTAGGTTTTATTCATGATAGATTGCCCAAGGCAACAAAAGATGCTCTAAAGGCAGAAAAACAATTAGAACTATTTCGTAAAAAGCATAATATAGTTGATCCTGTAGTCCAAAGTAAAATTCTGCTGGAGTCTGTTGCCAATATTCAAAAACAACGGCAAACTACTCGCGCTCAATTACAAGATGTAAAAGCTCGATACGATAACATAGCCCAAAAAGTCGCTTTATCAATTCAAAATGCCCAAGCTGCTGCCAGTTTGAGTAGATCAAGTCGATACCAAGCTTTACTCAGTGAAATTAAGAAAACAGAAATGGCTTTGGTTGAGGCGCGTATACGCTACACCGATCATTATCCTGTGGTCAAAAAGCTAAAAGATCAGTACAAAATTCAAGTGGGATTATTTCAACAGGAGCTAAAAAATCAACTTACTAATATTAATAATCAGGTCAAACCACCGGCAGATTTTGATCCTAAGTTGGTGAATGAATTAAATCAGTTACAAACAACTGCAATTGGATTAATGGCTAATGAGAATAATTTAGCTAAATCTGAACAAAAAATTCATTCGGAGTTAAGCAAATACCCAGCTTTAATAGCGGAGTATAATAATTTGCGAGCAGAGGTAGATATTAATCGCCAAGCTCGTCAGCAAGTGCTTTTATCACAACAGTCTTTAAGTATGAGACTTGCTTTAGCTGGATTCGATTGGCAGGTATTAGAAGAGCCAGATTTAGGGATTTTGATAGGTTATCGTAGATGGTTTTTAATATTAAGTGGGGTGGTAATTAGTCCATTTTTAGGTGTGGCTTCGGCTTTGATATGGGAATGGTTGAATCAAAAAATTGTTTCGCCGCAGGATTTACAAAGCCTAACCAATGTCTTGTTATTGGGATCTGTGCCGAGTTTAAACAAACGGAGTTTTAAGCATAAATTAAAGGAGATATTTGGGTATAGAAAACAGAATTTGAAAACTTCAATTATAGAAACTAGACCTCACTTACCTAACCATGAAACCCTGGATATGATTTACCAAAATATTCAGATTTACCAGGATTCTGCGGATTGTAAGTCTTTGATGTTAACTTCGTGCTTACCTGGAGAAGGTAAAACAACTTTGGCTTTAGGATTGGGTGCTAGTGCAGCTAGAATGCATCAACGGGTATTGATAATTGATGCTAATTTACGTCTAGAAGAACCTTCGTCTTCAAAAAGTTTACATACAATTCTCCAACTCTCAAATGATTGGGGATTGTCTCTTTTATTGGTAGATGATATTAATACTCAGCTTGATCATTATATTCAGCCGATTCACCCTTTGATTGATATCTTGACGGCTGGCCCTACTCCAGAAGATGTGGTGAGTTTGCTCAGTTCTGGAAGGATGAAACAATTAATTGAGACTTTTGAGCAGATATATGATTTGGTGTTAATAGATGCGCCTTCTGTTTTAAATACGGTAGATGCAAGAATTTTGGCTTCTTGTTGTGATGGGGTTGTGTTGGTGGGAGGTGTTGGTAAGGTAACGCCAAAACAACTGATGGAAGCTACGGAAATTTTGAGTAAGTTGAATTTAATTGGTATTGTGGCCAATGAGGCCAATTTTTCTGCTTAAAATTTGAGTTGTTCAGGATTTAGGCAACTGGCATACTAAAGTTTGAGATTGGGAGGCTGACCTAGTAATGAGGAGAATACATTAATGTTGCCTAATACCAATTCTGTGTGAAGTTGCACCAAATCAATACCAAATACTTTGGTGTAGCCAAGAATATTCTTGAAAAGCTCACGCAGAGGCGCAGAGGCGCAAAGAAAAATTTGAAAATCACGACTTTTGCAAGAAGTCTTCTACATACGCGAATAAAGTGCATCCTCTAATTTTGTTTCTTGCTGGCATAATTAGGGAGATGTGGCAACTTCTTGTTTTAAAGAACTGTCTTATCTGAATAGTAGGCGCTTGTTTATTTAACAATGATGATGAAATTCCAACTTTATTTAGGTGCATTATTTTCTTCGTTGAAAGGAAGACATTGGTGGTTAGGTATCTTCTTTTGGTTGGCTTTGATTGCTCCATCTCAAGCTTCTGTAATTTTGCGTGTGGCAATTCAAAGGGAAGTAAATCAAGTTAATGTAGGTGCTTCTACGACTGCTGTGGTAAAAGATAGTAGTGGTAAGACTCTGGGAGAGTTACCAGGGATGAGTGCATTTTCTGCTCAAGCTGTTCCTGGGGGAGTGGCCTTGGATAGGTGGAAGTCTGGTTTATTTTGGATTGAACCAAAGGGTAAGGGTTTCGTCTATATTGGCGATCGCTGGTATCGTGGTAGAACGCTGCTTGTACCCACCCAAAAGGGTTTAACGGCGGTTAATTGGGTGGATTTGGAAGAATATCTCTACAGTGTGTTGGGTGGGGAAATGAGTTCGAGTTGGCCTCAAGAAGCTCTCAAGGCTCAAGCGATCGCTGCTCGTACTTATGCTCTTTTTGAACGAGAGAAACAGCGTAATAACCCTGTGTATGATTTAGGTGATACTCCTGATCGTTGGCAAATTTACAAGGGTGTCAGCAGTGAAGCTCGCAGCATTTACAATGCAGTAGATTCTACGGCCGGCCAAGTTCTCACCCACAATAATAAAATTATTCTCTCTGTCTTTCATGCTTGTTCTGGTGGACATACTGAAAATGTAGAGGATGTTTGGGGAAATGCTCTGCCTTATTTACGTGCTGTCCCAGATTTTGATCAAAATATCAGTGCGTGTAATTGGGTCAGAAGTTTCTCCTCTGGGGAAGTTAGCGCCAAAATTGCTGGAGTGGGTAATGTCACAAACCTAATTCCTGAAACTTTCTCTCCTTTCCGCAGTGTTAAAGCCCTAAAAATTATCGGTGACAAGGGTACTAAGGTACTGGAAGGTGAGGCAGTTCGGACTGCGCTGAAGTTAAAAAGTACCCGTTTTAGCGTGACTAAGGGCGCTGATGGTAATTTTGTTCTGCAAGGATTGGGTCATGGTCATGGTTTAGGTATGAGTCAATGGGGTGCTTATACTTTGGCTCAACGTGGAGCAAACCATCTGCAAATTTTGGGGCATTACTATAAAGGTGTGGCTTTAACCCCGATTCAGGCTAAGTAGATCAGGGGAGGACTCCTTTCGCCTACTTCTCCTGCGCTCCTAACATCTGTAAGAGTTTATCTACATTATCCATATCGCCAACAATACGCCGAGTTGGTTGAGGCCAAACTTTCACTAGGGTAGGAGTTGCAGACACTTGATCTATTTCTGCCTGTTCTGGATGGGTTAAAACATCAATCACTTTTAATGTATAGGTATATTTTAGCGATCGCTCTAATAATTCGTGCAAATTTGTTAAAATCCGTTCAGTGGTAACGCTATGACCAGCTACAAACAAACGCAACACATAACACTGAGTATTAACTACCACAGGTTTATTCATCACCCTTGGTTGATATTGGGGGGCTACATCAGTTAAGTCTAACCGCACAACCAAATCATGGTCTTCCCAAAGTTGGGGAAATGATGAACGATAAGTTGACAATACCATGCGATCGCAAAATCCTTCTTGCCAAGGCGCTGTTTGCCATACTAAATCCCCTGTGCCAAAAACTGCGTTCAATACAGCATGATGCCGAATCACAGCCGGATAAGCTTCGGCAAAAGTTTGGACTTTTTGACTCCGAGGATCTAACCAATGATCAATAGTTGCGCTATAACAAGGTACTAAAAAATGCGGCGGTTCGGATAAATCCAGAATTTCCTGCAAAGCCACACATAAATGTAAATGCCATCGACCCTGCTTACTAGGATCAATACAGTAAATTAAATCTCCTCCAGGTGTAAACAGAGCAATACCTTTAAACAATTGGGGTATAGACACTTTTTCTGTCGTTATTTGATTCACAAACGGCTACGGTGATAGTTAATTTTTCCGTAAAAATTAAAAGGAGTTCAGCAAATCAAACTTCTACATTTCTGAACTCCTCAACCAACATCTTCTAAACTCGACCCCGGAGAAATTGTGCCATTTCGTTAGGAGTCGGTGACATTTCTAAAGCAGTTTCCTCCGTAATTCGTCCGTCTTGGTAAAGATTGAACAATGACTGATTCATCGTTATCATCCCATCATAGCTGGCTTGTTTCATCAATTCGGTGATTTCATCATATTTACCATCTTTGATCCATTCTTTCACTGCCTCATTATTAATTAAGATATCGTGAAAAGCTGCCCTTTTACCATCAGTTGTGCGACACAAACCCTGGGCAATTACTGATACCAAAGATTCAGAAATAGCCACCCGCATTGCGTCCTGCTCTTCACCTGCATACAGATTCAAAATCCGCTCAATTGTTTTTACAGCACTGTTGGTGTGGAGAGTTCCCATCACTAAGTGACCCGTTTGAGCAGCCTTCAAAGCCGTATTCACCGTTTCTTTATCCCGCATTTCCCCCACAATAATTAAATCTGGGTCTTCCCGCAAGGCAGCTTTCAAGGCATTATCAAACTTCCGCGTGTGCATTCCCACTTCCCGTTGTTTGATTAACGATTTACGGCTTTCGTGAACAAATTCAATTGGATCTTCAATTGAGATAATGTGCTTAGGCATTTCTCGGTTAATATAATCAACCATCGCTGCCATTGTCGTTGATTTACCAGAACCAGTTGGTCCAGTCACCAAAATAAAACCTTTGTGGTAATGGCAAATTTCCCGAAATATAGGTGGTAGTTTCAACTGTTCCATAGACAAAATTTTCAATGGAATCAACCGTAATACCATGGCATATCCACGCAAGGAATCAAAAATGTTGATCCGTACACGGGCAAATTCGTACTGAGTTGCACCATCAAATTCTAAGGTGTCTTGAAACCGTTGAATCTCAGCATCAGTCATTATCTCCCGTAACCAACCAATAAAGGTTTCTTTGTCAATTTTTGGATAATCCGTCATCTGGATTTCTCCTCGGTTACGAAACCGTGGTACTTCACCTACTCCTAAGTGAACGTCAGAATATCCCTGATCAAAAGCTTCTTGGACTAGATAGGCTAAGGTCAGGGTCTGAGTCGGACTTTTTGGTGTAGTTGTAGTAATTGGTGGTGGTGGGGGTTGTTGTTGTTTCCCTAAATTTTGGGCTGCAACAGGAGCAGTTTCCGCCGTTGGTAATGCCGCTTTAGCGCGAGGAATCGTTGTTTCTGCCTTAATCGGTGTTTTCACCTCATCAGCCACCGTATTCGCCTTCCTATCGTTGATGTTCGACGGTTGTTGAGCTTGCTGTTGCCTAGAAGCCATTGGTGGTGGTGGTGGCGGTGTTGGTGGTAAATTCCGGGGAGGTGATTCTGCCATATTTTTTACACTTGCAAATCAAAATTATTTAAAATTGTTTAATTCAGTATAACCTTATTTTACACTGACTATTCCTCGATACTTTCTCGTAAATATTGCCCAATAATTCAGTCTTTTTTAACACTATTTTATATTATTTAAAAATTAAGATGTAGTGCTGCTCACCTAAAAAGGGTTGTATAGCAACCGACAAGGTGGTTAGGACATCAATTGTTAGCGCAGCTTGGCGTAAGCCATTGATGAAACTCGTTTCACAACAGGGTTTTAATTCTGACTCCTGACTCCTGACTTCTGACTCCTCCTAATATTTTCAACTATGTCACGGAATTATGAGAAATAATATCAAGTTTGATAAGAAATGTTAAGGTCATTCAAAAATAGGTTCTGGGGATTAATCTATGGCTTGTGTCCTCAAAAGGTTATATTCCTGTAGACAGATGGCGAAACCAAGGTTGCATCTCCAAGCCTAATTGGGCATTACATTCATAATTACAAAAAATAAAGTGTAAAGTTTAGTAAAAAAATGCTCATTTTTCCCCAGGGTTTTATAAGATAGGTTTCATTGAATCACTTTACTCAACTCGCAAATTTATTTATTAAATAGCGAGTAATGTATTTGAAGTTAACCTTTGCTGTGTATTTTAGGAGGAAAAGTCATGGTTTCGGCTCAAAGCTCTAATCTAGGAAAGACGTACTCCTTGTTGATGATTAAAAGCTTTTTAATTTGGACTTTTACATTAGCAGTGTGCTTGCTAGTTGTCGGTTTTCCATTAGTTGTGTTAATGGCTACGGTCGGATGCCTGTTATCAATTGTGTTACAATCTGTGCTGCCTGTTAGTGCTGTACTGCTTGTAGCAGGTTGTCTTGTAATGTTTAATGTGATGGCAGTGTTGATTGTGGCTGGTGTACTAACTGCTAAAGGTATTCATCCTAATGAAGTTAGATGGTTAAATTGGTTGCATGGAGAAGAAGACAAAGCGCATACTTCAGTTTATGCGGCTTGCCCTTTAACTTGCGAAGTTAAATAACGTTAATTTTTCAATTTAACGATTGAACAATTTAACCAACAGTGCATCTGCCCGGTTCAGCCGGGTTTTTTCATGTTCAGCTTTCCCAGTCCCCAGACTTGTGTAAAATCAGTTGCTCAAAAAATATTGCAACTTAATCTGAATATTTGTATTGGGACCTACTACTAAAACGGCTGAGTCGTTAAATTTGGGCGGACCTGTAAGAATTGTGGGGTTGTTGGAAAAACCAAAACCTTCTGTAGGAATGCCGAAAGAATTGCGATTAAGGATACCATCTTCATTGGCATCATGAATAAGGGCAATGGCATAATTACCTGGTTTTAAGTCGCTAAAATCCAGTTTTTGAGGAGTTTCGGTGATTTTCACACACTGAGCTTGTAAGGCATTTTTGTCATTATCAGGGAATCCTTCACTATCAGAAAATATAGTGAAGCAAATTTGTCCTGTTTGGTTTTTAAGTCCATCTACTTCAACGGTCAAATTACTATTGATGATGTTTGCTCTGGTGTTAGCTAAAAATACCAAATTTCCCAAGACCGGCAGCAGCACCATCAGCCCTAAGCTGAAACCTTTGCGTAATCTAATTTTCAACTTTGACTGCATACATTTACTCTGTATTTTATAAAACCTGTTTAAAATATACTCTAAATTAGTGATCATCAACATAGCGATCGCTAAGAGAAATCCATAAAAAAGATGATCCAATTTGTGAAATCAAAGTAGGGCGCTTATTGCAATACGCCCACTGCCTCCTGCCTCCTGCCCCCTACCCCTTCCAATGATTACCATTGACTAAACTCTATTAATTAAAGCATTTACTCTCGTTATTTATGTCGAAATATTAAGGAATATTGCATTTATCCTAAAACTAACAGGTTAAGAGGCAAATCAGCCAAAAGTCCATGATACGATACTTTCGATCAATGTAAAGATTGGGAGAAAACCTTTGACACTACGGGTTGCTGTTGTTGGTTCAGGCCCAGCTGGTTCATCTGCTGCTGAAACACTGGCAAAAGCTGGAATTGAAACTTACCTGATTGAGCGCAAGCTAGATAACGCCAAGCCTTGCGGGGGTGCTATTCCCCTTTGTATGGTGAGTGAATTTGACCTACCACCGGAAATTATCGACCGTCGAGTACGGAAGATGAAAATGATATCACCCTCAAATCGTGAGGTCGATATCAATTTGATTAATGAAGATGAATATATAGGAATGTGCCGCCGTGAGGTTTTGGACAGTTTCTTGCGGAATCGAGCGGCGAAATTAGGTGCAACTTTAATTAATGCCACGGTTCATAAACTCGATATACCAACAAATAACACTGATCCTTATACCATTCATTATGTTGATCATACAGAAGGTGGGTCACAAGGGATTGCTAAAACCTTGAAAGTGGATTTGGTAATTGGGGCTGATGGAGCAAATTCCCGAATTGCGAAAGAGATGGATGCGGGGGATTATAACTATGCGATCGCTTTCCAAGAGCGAATCCGCCTCCCGGCAGAGAAAATGGCATACTACAACGACTTAGCCGAAATGTACGTTGGCGATGACGTTTCCACTGACTTCTACGCTTGGGTTTTCCCCAAATACGATCACGTAGCAGTGGGTACTGGCACAATGCACATTAACAAAGCCAGTATTAAACAATTACAAGCTGGGATTCGCGCCCGGGCGGTAGAAAAACTGGCTGGTGGTCAAATTATCAAAGTAGAAGCCCATCCCATCCCCGAACATCCCCGTCCTCGTCGCGTTGTTGGTCGGATTGCTTTGGTGGGAGATGCGGCCGGTTACGTCACCAAATCTTCTGGTGAAGGTATTTACTTTGCGGCGAAATCTGGACGGATGTGCGCTGAAACCATTGTGGAAACTTCTAACAGTGGGGCGCGGATTCCTACAGAAAAAGACCTCAAAGTTTACATCAAGCGTTGGGATAAAAAATACGGTCTAACCTACAAAGTATTAGATATCCTACAAACCGTATTCTATCGTTCTGATGCTACCCGTGAAGCATTTGTGGAAATGTGTGGCGACATGGATGTTCAAAAACTAACTTTTGATAGTTATTTGTATAAAACCGTAGTTCCTGCTAATCCCATTACCCAATTAAAAATTACTGCCAAAACCATTGGTAGTTTAATTCGCGGTAACGCTCTAGCCCCCTAGAAGACCTGTAACAAGTAGAGATGTTCCAGTGGAATATCTCTACTAAGGATATTGGATGAAATAACCTGTAATTTTCGGTTGTTGTTTTGGTGTATGACAAGAAACCTCAAACAAAGTTTGACACCTTATTAAATCCATGCTCCTAAGTAGTGGGACAAAATTAAATTCATTCGTTGAGAGAGGGAACAGGGAACAGAAAAACCAGTTGTGAAATTAACTCTGTCTCATTACTTGTTTTTTTAGGACTGACCCAAAATATCTCTCAAACTCTTATTTCTCCGCGTCCTCTGCGCCTCTGCGGTATGCGCTGCACGCACGCTACGCGAACGTTTTCCAATTTCCGCGTAAGTCGTAGTTGAGAGCGATCGCACTATCAAGAGAAAATGCGATCGCCTTGAGTCCTAACTAAATAAATGAAACCGATCAATCACCGCAGTTACCAAACGGTGGGTAATAGGCAGACTATCAATCACCATTCCCAAACATAACAGCATCATGTAAGAGATGGAATAGAGGAACAACTCTCTAGCTACAGTGCGATCCTCTGGGTTTTGTAATAAACGCCAAGATTTATGAACAAATATGCCCCCTAAAATCAGAGCGATCGCTGCATAAACAAATCCACTGGCGTGTAGGGGATAAAACAGCAGCACCGTGGCTGTAACTGTAATTACCGTATAGTACCAAATCTGTCGAACAGTGGCCTTGTCACCCACTACCACAGGTAACATTGGAATACCCACCTTGGCATAGTCATCACGAATCATTAAAGCCAAAGCCCAAAAATGGGGGGGTGTCCACAAAAAGACAATGGCAAAAATTAGCCAAGCCGCCCAACTTAGAGTATCCGTCACCGCAGCCCAACCCACCAAAGCGGGGATTGCGCCGGCAGCGCCACCAATCACAATATTTTGGGTGCTGTGACGTTTTAGCCAATGGGTATAGACCAAAATATAAAAGACAATGCCAGAAAAAGCTAAAAATGCTGCCAAAAGATTGGCGAATACTGCTAATAGAGTAAAAGAACTTGCAGCCAGAGCGATCGCAAAAATCAAAGCATCACGAGGCTGGACTTTACCAGAAGGCAAAGGACGATGGCGCGTCCGTTCCATCTCATAATCTATATCTCTGTCGTAGATACAGTTAATTGTCTGGGCGCTGGCAGCAGCCAAAGTACCACCAATCAAAGTAATGACTAACAAAAATGGATTTACTTCTCCCTTTGCCGCAATCCACATACTCCCAGCAGTGGTAATCAACAACAACGGAATAATCCGTGGTTTGGTTAGCTGGTAGTAACTGTGAACAGTTTGGAGAAATGTGTCGTGGTGGCGAGAGACATTAGTCTCAATCATTTTGGCTCTCTTTCCTTATTTTTCAACAAATTAAATAAACCTCATCCAAATTGAAAACCCTTTGCCAGTTTGCTCACGGTTAACAGCACAGGCTTTGATTTGAGAACCTGAATCAATAAACAATTACAGGTTTCAAGGTAGACGCGGTTTATCAGTTTGATCAGCAAGCTCCCGTTTGTAGAATTACTAAACTGAGTAAGCTTTGATTTCTCGGTTAGCAAACCAATCACGTAACGCTAAGACCGTAAAAGCCACCAAAGTACCGAGTAAAGTAGCACCTACGGCTTGATGAGAAACAGTCAGAGGCTCTACTTGTAGATGTAAGCGGTAAGTGGCGACTCCTAGCAGGAGTTGTAAAAACAACAAACCACCAGCCATATTTGCCAATCGGCGTAAAGCAGGGTTTAATGCTGGTGTGCGCCAGGCCATAAATACCAGTGCCAAAATAGCTACTGTGGGCGGCACCAACCCAATAATATGGCTATACATCACCCCACAAAGTTGATCCCCGGCGAAGCATTGGTGTAAAGCCCAGCGAGAACCCACCAAAGCCCCCAGAAGACTTTGTAAATAGACCAAAATAGCTGACGTTAAACCGACCCAAGGTAACTTGCCAACAGTTCCCGTAGCTTGATAGGGGGCGAGCGCTGTGCCGACAATCAGCAGGGTAATAAAAAACAATAGCGCTGTTCCCAAATGGGCGGTAACGATATCAAACCGCAGCAATTGAGTAACAGTGAGTCCTCCTAAGATGCCTTGGAAGACGATTAAAAACAAGGCAAATGTCGATGCCCAAGGTAGCCAGTTGGGTAAAGAACGACGATGCCACCAGGATAAACCAGCAAGAGCGATCGCGCTAAAACCAATCAAAGCCGCATCCAATCTGTGAAACCACTCCAAGAAGACTTGGAAATTCATTTGTTTAGCTGGAACCAATTCCCCATAGCACAAAGGCCAGTCTGGGCAAGCAAGCCCAGCATTCATCACGCGGGTGGCACTGCCTATGGCCATCAAAATCAAGGTGGCTATGCAAATTTTCCACACCAAGCGACGAATTACTTCCTTGGGCTTTTGCTGTAGGGCTGCCGCTTCATTTTGTTGTTGTAGGACACATTCGTTCATTGACGATACCTTCCGCCCGCTTGAGGTAGTGCTTCTTTGTTACTTTAACGATCCAGTCTTATCTCCACCCTAACCGATCAGTTAGAATTTTATAGATTGGCTTTCACTTATACTTTGAATCACTCCAGCTACTTTTCGCTGTAAGATTTAGGTATTTTTTAAGATGTGAATATTGAATAACTGGAAATAAATTACAACTTCCTAAAATTTTCCTTAAATTTCTAGAGTAATTTTGATTTACTCTTGGCGATCGCACCTCAATCCCTTTTACTCAACTTTGGGTAACTAGCCTAAAAAAATTAATAAAAATTTCGGACTCTTAGGCTCAATATCCTATAGTCTGCACTACCTTAGTAAGTGAGTGGTCTGGCAATAACGTAGTCAATTCATTTTTAAGTAAGCCGTGAAAATTCCAAGTTCTATCTGGACGTTACTCATTGGTATTGTGCTAACACTAGCCAGCCTTTGGTACGGACAAAATCATGGGCTGTTGCCTATAGCAGCTTCCGATGAAGCAGGTTTAATAGATGGTTTGTTCAACGCCATGATGACCATTTCTACGGGCATATTCTTGGTTGTTGAAGGTGTTTTAATTTACTGTGCATTCAAATATCGTCGTCGTGCAGGTGACAATGAAGATGGACCACCAATTGAAGGTAATGTGCCTTTAGAAATACTCTGGACGGCGATTCCAGCAGTTATTGTCCTGGGGATTTCTATCTACAGTTTTGAAGTTTACAACGACATCGGTGGTTTTGATCCTCATGCTGCCCATCAAGCACCGATGATGCAAGAATCTATGTCTATGCCGGGAAGTGCTTTTGCTGCCACTTTAAGTAATGACACTCCATCTGGTATGGTAGCCCCTACTATTGGCGCAAGTCCTGACAAGGCTGAAAAATCACCAGATTTAGAGATTGATGTCTCCGCTCTTCAGTATGCTTGGATTTTTACCTATCCAGACACAGAAGTTACTACTGGTGAGTTACACATCCCCGTTGGGCATACAGTAAAAATGAATATGACGGCTAATGATGTTATCCACGCCTTCTGGATACCAGAGTTTCGCCTCAAACAAGATGTAATCCCCGGTAGACAAACAGAAATTAGTTTCACTCCCAGAAAAATGGGTGAGTACACTTTAATTTGTGCTGAACTTTGTGGTCCCTATCATGGCGCTATGAGAACGCAAGTGGTGGTGGAGTCACAGGAAGCTTTTGATAACTGGATGCAGGAACAGCTAATCGCTAGTCATGAAACTCTTAATCAAGCTGTTGCTGTTAACTCTAGCAATTTATCCCCAGATGAATTTCTTGCCCCTTACACTCAACAAATGGGAATCCATTCAGAAATGCTGCATCAGATTCATAATTAATAGAAAGGAAACAGAAAATATTAATTCTTTTCTCTTGTTTCTTTTGCCCTAACTACCAATTTATGTAATTAAGTTCTGAATTTCTGAATTTCAATCTTAAAATTTTGAATTAGAATCCTAAAGTTCTAAATTGCAATCTTGAAGGTCTGAGTTCCAATCCTCAAGTTTTGAATTACAATCCTGAAGTTCCGCATTTTGAAAATGTTGCGAAAAATCAGGTAACTAATCAATGAACAACCATGACACAAGTACAGTTACCAGAAACTCCTAATATCGCTACTCATCTGGAAGAACCAAAAGAACGACATTGGCTCGATTTCTTTACTTTCAGCACCGACCATAAGGTAATTGGGATTCAATACCTTGTTACTTCCTTTATTTTCTACTGCATTGGCGGCGTAATGGCTGACTTGGTGCGGACAGAACTACGCACACCAGATGTAGATTTTGTCACTCCAGAAGTTTATAACAGCCTGTTTACACTCCACGCCACAATCATGATTTTTTTGTGGATTGTTCCAGCCGGGGCGGGATTTGCTAATTATCTGATTCCCCTAATGATTGGGGCTAGAGATATGGCTTTCCCCCGGTTAAATGCTGTAGCTTTTTGGATGATTCCCCCAGCAGGTGTATTGTTAATCGCTAGTTTAGCGGTGGGTGATGCGCCCGATGCCGGTTGGACTTCTTACCCTCCTTTGAGTTTGGTAACAGGCCAGGTGGGTGAGGCCATTTGGATTATGAGTGTGTTGTTGTTGGGTACGTCGTCAATTTTAGGGGCAATCAATTTTATTGTTACTCTCCTGAAAATGCGTATTCCCAGCATGGGTGTCCATCAAATGCCTTTGTTTTGTTGGGCGATGTTTGCGACTTCAGCATTGGTGTTGATCTCTACACCAGTTTTAGCCGGGGCTTTGATTCTTCTGTCCTTTGATTTAGTTGCAGGGACAGCATTTTTTAATCCAACTGGTGGTGGTGATCCGGTGGTTTACCAGCATATGTTCTGGTTTTACTCCCACCCAGCAGTTTACATTATGATTTTGCCCTTTTTTGGCGCAATTTCGGAGATTATCCCGGTTCATTCCCGTAAACCGATATTTGGCTATAAAGCGATCGCCTATTCATCCCTAGCTATTAGTTTCTTAGGGTTAATCGTCTGGGCGCACCATATGTTTACCAGTGGTATTCCCGGTTGGTTGCGGATGTTTTTCATGATTACTACCATGATTATCGCTGTACCCACTGGCATCAAAATTTTTAGCTGGTTGGCAACGATGTGGGGTGGTAAAATTCAACTTAACAGCCCCATGTTATTTGCGATCGGCTTTCTGAGTACCTTTGTGATTGGTGGTATTAGTGGTGTCATGTTGGCCGCAGTCCCCTTTGATATTCACGTCCACGATACATACTTTGTTGTTGCCCATTTACACTATGTTCTTTTTGGCGGTAGTGTATTAGGAATTTTTGCCGCCATTTATCACTGGTTTCCGAAAATGACGGGACGGATGATGAATGAATTTTGGGGTAAGGTTCACTTTGCTTTGACAATTGTGGGTTTAAATATGACGTTTTTACCCATGCACAAATTAGGGTTGATGGGGATGAATCGCCGTATTGCCCAATATGATCCTAAGTTCACGACGTTGAATGAAATCTGTACCTACGGGTCTTATATTCTGGCAGTTTCCACATTACCCTTTTTGATTAATGCCATTTGGAGTTGGTTGTATGGTGAAAAAGCCTCTAATAATCCTTGGCGGGCTTTGACTCTAGAATGGATGACTACTTCACCACCAGCAATTGAAAATTTTGAACAACTCCCAGTTTTAACTACTGGACCCTATGACTATGGTGTACATCAAAGAGATGCTGAACCAGCGTTAAGTATTCAGCCTGATCAGCCTTATCCAACTATTTAGTTAGGTAATGGGTAATGGGTGATGGGTGATGGGTCATGGGTAATGGGTCATGGGTAATGGGTCATGGGTAATGGGTCATGATAACTCCCAAATTCCAAGTTCTAAGTTCCAATCACCAATCACCAATCACCAATCACCAATCCCCAATCCCCAATCCCCAATTCCCAAT
>NZ_JAYGHC010000002.1:136188-158129 GCF_034932285.1 Cronbergia sp. UHCC 0137 | reverse complement strand
CCCAATCCCCAATCACCAATTCCCAATCACCAATCACCAATTCCCAATCACCAATCACCAATTTATGCAAAGTCAAATAATTGATTCAACGACAATTGAACAAAGTCATCACCATGCAGCAGCAGTTTCTCATCATGAGGAACACCCAGATCATCGCTTGTTTGGTTTGGTTGTCTTCTTAATTGCAGAAGGGATGATTTTTTTGGGAATGTTCGGTGCTTATCTAGCTTTCCGTTCTACCTTACCTGTGTGGCCGCCAGAGGGTACACCTGAGTTGGAATTGTTGTTACCAGGTGTGAATACTATAATTTTGATTTCCAGCAGTTTTGTGATGCACAACGCTGACACGGCGATTAAAAAGAATGATGCAAAAGGGATGCGTATCTGGTTGACAATTACTGCGGCTATGGGCGCTATTTTCTTGTGTGGCCAGGTGTATGAATATACTCATTTGGAATTTGGTTTAACTACCAATTTGTTCGCTAGTGCCTTTTATGTGTTGACTGGTTTTCACGGTTTGCACGTAACTATAGGGGTTTTAGCTATTTTGGCGGTTTTATGGCGATCGCGCACACCCGGCCACTATAGCAACGAAAAACACTTCGGTATTGAAGCGGCTGAACTGTACTGGCACTTTGTCGATGTAATCTGGATTATTTTGTTTGGATTACTCTATATACTTTAAGTGAATTACCGGAGAAGAATTGAAGATAATTCTAATGGCTTATGTCTTTATTCTTCTTCGGACTTGCTTAAAATTTAATATTTATTGGGTTGCTTTAAGACCAAATTATAAGTATAATATAAAACAAAATTAACTTTTAATCAGGAATCATATTATGAGTTCACCAACTAATCTCCAACTTAGTTTAGATAACTTTGAATTGATCGAAGGCATTTATTTTCCTAGCGACTATGCCCAGTTAAATAAAACTCAACATAAACAAACATGGGATAAAATTGGTAAAACTTACTATGGTTCTCAAAAAATTGATACCGTTGAAGAAACATCTCCCATTAAAAAAGATTATACTCTCTTAACTGGCAAACCAGGTGGCACTTGGAATAAGTTTCCTCTTAATAGGTCTGTTGATAGTATTTTAGAACTTGGTTGTGGTTACGGTCGCGCTCCATTACACCTTTCTAAAAATAAAAATCTGCAATGTCAAAAATATTATGGTATTGATATTTCTCAACCTCTATTGGAACGCTTGATTAAGGTTAAACAAGAATATGATTTTTTCCCTGGGGCTGAATTTTTTGTAATTTGCACTTCAGCCGAAATATTACCTTTACAAGATGACTCTATAGATTTAGTAATTTCTAATTGTGTTTTTATGCACATTCCTGATGCACAGTTAAGAAAACTAATGGCAGAAATAGCTCGCGTCCTCAAGCCAGGAGGAATGTTTGTTTTTAATCACTCTTTTCATAATAAGGCTTGTCCTTCTCACATTATACACAATTTTATCAGGAAATTAAATCCTGTGAGTAGAAACCCGGTTTATTTAAAGCAATATTCTGGTGCAGAAATTGAGCAAATGTTAGCTGATGCTGGCATTAAAAACAAGTGTCTAGAATACGTTGTAGAACCAACAACAGAATATGCTATTTTGCCAGAAACTATTAAGGGCATTCCCGTACCTTTTTCTAAAGCAATTAATAGTAGTCTCAAGCCATCAGAAGCACAAAAGGCAAATTTGGCTTACGGTTTTAGTGCTTATAGTACACCTTTAGTATAAAAGAAAGAATAGGCGGGCGGTCATTGGTGTCAAAGCAAGGTAATATCGTTATCCCACAGCCGTTTTACCCCACCCCTAGCCCCTCCCCGCAAGCGCTACGGTGTACACACAAGTGATCTGATTACCCAAAACAAGCCCTGGCGATTAGAAATCACGGCTACACAAACAAAGTCCACCTGCGTGGACTGAAGAAAAACTACTTATTTTTAACCCACGGAGGTGGGTTTTGCCTGTGTAGTTGCGGTTTCTAACCGCCGATTTAATCTTGATAAGACTTGTGTGTACACGGTAGCCCCGCAAGCGAGGAGGGGAACTGGATAGATGGGAGGCTTTTTGATCAAGCAGGTATTGGTAAAAAGAAAAAGTACACTAAATCCTTTTTGGTTTACCAGTTTTTTTGAAGCTTGGTAACGCTAAACTATGTGAGGGACTTGTCCATCCAAAAAGCCTGGGAAGATTTTTTGTCAGGTAACTGTACTTGGCTAATTACAACTATTAATACCTATGAGTTCCCGCGCACTGTTATTAGTAAATCGTCATTCTCGTCAAGGACAGGAACGTTATTCAGAAGCTATTCACTGTCTAGAAACACTTGGGTTTAATGTAATTGAAGAATCTACAGAAAACCCAAAAGATTTAGGTGATGTAATCCGTCGATATCGGTCGAAGATTGATGTGGTAATTGTTGGTGGTGGTGATGGGACTCTCAATGCCGCCGTAGATGCTATAGTTGATACTCAAATACCTTTGGGAGTTCTGCCCTTGGGAACTGCAAACGACTTGGCAAAAACTTTGGGTATTCCTAATTCCTTATCTGAAGCTTGCCAAATTATTGCTGATGGAAATCTGCGACGCATTGATTTGGGGTTGGTCAATGGTAAGTATTTTTTTAATGTGGCTAGTTTAGGATTAAGTGTGAAAATCACCGAAAGGTTAACTAAAGAAGTTAAACGTCGTTGGGGAATATTTGCTTATGCAGTGATAGCATTACAAGTAGTTTGGGAATCTCGTCCTTTTCATGCGGAAATTTGCATTAATGGCCAATCAATTATGGTCAAAACAGTACAAATTGCTGTGGGTAATGGTCGATATTATGGTGGCGGTATGGCTGTGGTACATGATGCTACTATAGATGACCAACGCTTGGATCTTTATAGCTTAGAAATAAAACACTGGTGGCAAATTATCCCTTTATTACCTGCAATGCGTCAGGGTAGACATATAGACTGGGACAATGTTCGGGCTTTACAGGGAGAAGAAATTGCAGTTTATACGCGCAAACCACGTCCTATAAATACTGATGGAGAAATTACAACTTATACTCCGGCTGTATTTAAGGTAATTCCTAGAGCGATCGCTGTTTTTGTGCCAAGATTATAATAGTTTGGACATGGTGGAAATTCTTATTAACTTAGATTTAAATGCCTTTGAGATTTTCTCAAGATATAAAGTCTTTACTGCAACGTCTCGCTGAACAGCCACTTACCCTTGGCGATATCCTCGCAGAAACTTCAGAACGAGGCTTTAGTTTAGTAATTGCTGTCTTAGTTTTACCATTTTTATTTCCTATGCCACCGGGTCTAACTACACCTTGTGGTGGTGGTTGCTTGTTGTTATCACTACAAATGCTTTTGGGTAGGCGATCGCCCTGGCTACCTAGAAAAATTGCTACTTTCCGATTTCCGCGTTCCTTTGCCCAATTAATTTTACAAAATTTAGGACGAGTCACTAAGATATTAGAGAAAATAACCCGCCCCCGTTGGCAAAAACTAGCTTCTCATTCTTTGATTTGGCGATTTAATGGGTTTTGTATTTCTTGGTTGGCAATATTATTAATTTCCCCAGTTCCTTTGACTAATCCCTTTCCTACGGTAGGAATTTTACTTTTGGCTGTTGCTACTCTTGAATCAGATGGTTTACTAATGTTTATTGGTTATATAATTACTGTTTTAATAACTTTGTTATTTGCCTTTATTGGTTATGCTTTGTGGTTAGCCCCTGGTTTGCTACCTGATTTTTTCAAATAAATACGGAAAAATGAACCGCAAAGGTAAGAGAGTTTTAAAAATACTTTCGGTCAGTTATGTAAATTTTTGTTAATTGCTTTATCTACCTGCTGTAAAAGAAATTCTAAACTGGAAGAATTATCTAAAATAATATCAGCAGCATTGATTTTTTGTTGGATGGGTAATTGGCTGTTAATCCTGGTTTGGGCTTGTTCTGCGGTTAAATGATTACGCTGCATTAGTCTCTGTTGTTGTTGTTCTGGTGAACAATATACAACCCAAATCTCTGTCACTAAATTCTGCAAACCTGCTTCAAATAATAGAGGTATGACTAAAACTAAAGTTGATGCAGATGATTCATTAATGGCTTGATTAAAAGAGGTTCTCACATAAGGATGAATTAAGTTTTCTATCCAATGACGTTCTTCTAGCTGATTAAAAATAAGTTCTCCTAACTTTGATCTATTCAGATTCCCATCTGGGAGTAGAATTTCTTGTCCGTAACGTTGGGCAATTTTTTCTAGAATTGGTGAACCTAAAACTACGGCATCTCTAGCATAAACATCAGCATCTAAAATCGGCAAATTGTAAGCACTGGTTAAATAATTTGTCACCGTAGTTTTACCTGTGGCTATACCACCAGTTAAACCAATTAAGCGTTTAGCCATTATCTTTTTTTGCGTGATTGGGTGAGACAAATTTTAATGTTTAATTGCCCATTTAATAATTGCCTCAGTTAAACCATCTAAAGTATATTCTTCTGCTTCAATATCCACACGTTCAAATAAATCACGGCAAGTTTTTGAAGTTTGGGGACCAATGGAAGCAATACAAATTTTATCTAAGTGATCTTGATTGAAAAGACCTGCTGTTAATAAACAGAAAAATTGCACTGTTTTAGAACTAGCAAAAGTAATTATATCCACAGTACAGTTTCGTAAAGCTAATTCTGCTGCTAGGGGGATACTATCGGGACAGGAAGATTGATAAGCGGGAACTTCTATAACTTCTGCACCTTTAGCTGTGAATTGTTTAACTAAAACTTCTCTCCCACCAGTTTCTACTCTAGGAAATAAAATCTTTTGACCTGCTAATGTTTCGGGAAAGTGGTCTATCAAAGAATCAGCCACAAAATTAGGAGGAATAAAATCGGGTTGGATATGATGTTGTTTGAGACTTTGGGCAGTTTTTTCACCAACAACGGCAATTTTTACCCCAACTAAGGAATTTTTACCTTTACCTTGGCTGTTGAGTCTGCTAAAAAAGTAATCTACTGCGTTGGTCGAGGTGAGAATTAACCAGTTGAAACTAGATAAATTAAAAATTGCCTGATCTAAAGCTTCCCAACTGGAAGGAGGAGAAATTTCTAAGGTTGGCATTTCAATTACTTTAGCACCTGCGGCAGCAAGGCGATCGCTAAATTGACTCGATTGACCTACTGAACGGGTTACTAAAATTGTTTTACCAGCGAGGGGTGAGGAAAAATGGCTATCCATATAGATTAATTGAACCGCAAAGACGCGAAGAAAGAAGAAAAAAGAAGATTGTTAATCTTGTAAATAACCCAAGTTGCTAGTTATCGAGTTGAGGTTGGTAATAAGTGATAAAATTTCTGTTTTCATCCTGTAAATCCTCAAATCCTGGATATCCTGATTTCAGACAGTTTTCATAAATTGACGTAATCTTACTACTTCACCAATTACTATTACCGCAGGAGATAGGGATAAATTAGCAGTTTTGGCTAAGATATTATTTAGTTCTCCTATCCAAATTTCTTGATTAGGAGTTCCAGCCCAACGGATAATCGCTATGGGTGTGGAATACGCTTTCTGATATCGTAGCAGTTGATGGACAATCTCGGCTAAATTTTGCCCTCCCATTAAAATTACCAAAGTTTCTAACCTTGATAGTGCCTCCCAATCTAAAGCTTCTGGTTCATGGGCTGTAAACACTGCAAAACTGCGACTAAGAACGGGATCTGTCAGGGGTATTCCTGCTAATAAAGGCGCTGCTAAGGCTGAGGAAATACCGGGTACAACTTCAAAATCACAACCCGCAGTTTTTAAAGCTTCTATTTCAGAAGTACAACGTCCAAAAATAAATGGATCACCTGATTTTAGCCGAACAATTTGTTTTCCTGCTTGACAGTGATTTACTAATAATTGGTTAATTTTACTTTGGTCAGTGCTGGGTTTACCACCGCGTTTACCTACATCTATTTTCAGACAATCGGGTGGTACACAATCTAATAATTGTCCATCTACTAAAGCATCATAAACTAATACTTGAGTAGTAGCCAAGAGTTTGTAAGCCTTGACTGTTAAGTAAGCCACATCTCCTGGACCTGCACCTACTAGATATACTTTACCATTGGTCATTTTGTCTTTGTAGTAACTTGTTGGATAATTTTGGCTATTGTTTGCGCTTTTTCTGGTTGACGTTGTTTTTGAAATAAGGCTTTTGATTGTTCAAGATTTTTGAGGGCTTCTTCCTGTTTTTCTTGGAGTAATAAGATATTCGCTAACCTTAAATAAGCATCAGCATTTTTGGGACTGCGATTAATTACTTGAGTGAATAATTCTTTGGCTTCGTCGGTTTTTCCTTGATTGTTTAACAAGTCACCCAACAACAGACGCACTACATCATTAGTAGAATTGATCGCAATGACTTTACGAAACGCTGCTTCTGCACCTTGGTAATCTTTGGCTTGATAAAGTTTAATTCCTTGTTGAAAAGAATTGGAAGTGATTAAAGTTTTTACGGAAAAATATCCCAGGAGAGAGATAGAAACAACTACTAAGCCAATGGCGAAAATATTGGTAATTTGCAAATCTTCTAACATGATTTTAAGCCCAAATACAGGCAATAGGGAAAAGGAGATATTCGATAAAAAAGAGTTTCCAGATAAACTGATAAAATTGAGCAATTTCACTTTTATTTTCTAAGTCTACTGTCCTACTTTGCCACCACATCAAAACCAACAAACCTAAATGTGTAGTTATCACAAATATTGAGTTAGTTGCAGAATTAGGTAACAGGGTAAATAAAATCATTCCCAAGTAACAAACAGTAATGATCCAAAGGGCAAGATTAAAGACTGCTTGCTTGCCTAATTGGAGAGTGAAAGTTGTGATATTGTAAAGTCTATCTCCCTCCAAATCAGGAATATCTTTAAAAATAGCGATCGCTACTGTAAATACCAAAATAAACGCCGTCAATGCCCATACAATCAAGGGAATAACTGGACTTCTTTCTAACAACCAATTAAAATGCAAAAATAACCCTAAATTAACAATTGTCCCCCGCACCGAAAAAATACACAACGCTGCCCAAAAAGGATATTGTTTTAAACGAATTGGTGGCAATGAATAAGCCGTACCAATCGCCAAACTAATCCCCACCATCCCCAATAAAAAAGGACCAATTAACCAAGCCAAAACCAGCGCCAAAATTCCAGTAATAATGACAATTAATTTTCCTTGTTCCCTAGTAAACTCTCCTGATGCTATGGGTAAATGAGGCTTATTAATTTTATCAATCTCCACATCTTCTAATTGATTCAACCCCACAATGTAGATATTGCCACATAAACAAGCAATCCAAGCCCCTAAAACTTCAACAAAAGAAAACTTAGCAGCAGTTACACCAAGAGTAATCAAATATAAACTCCACACACTTAAACTTGTCCCAATAATCGTATGTGGACGGGAAAATTGCCAAAAAGCATAAAGCCATTTTTCTGGAGAAAAAGAGAAATTTTGTCTTTCAAATTGGTTCATTATAATTAACTAAATCTTCTTACTTATTTCCGCACAATAACCCGAATTTAACTAAACCACGTTCATATCCTCGACGCATCAAACCCAGAGATAAAGCCCCCTGAATTGTACTCCAACCAGAAAATAGTAAGCCAAAAACCGCTTGAGGAGTAAAAGCCGAATCAATCACAAAATCCCAAAAAGGGGCAACAGCCACAGACCAATCATCTGTGCGAATATTGTTTAATCGTAGTTGATGAGCGATCGCTCTGTACTCAGGCAAAGAAATTACATAAGGTAAACAGTACACTCGATAAATATCCTGCAAATGCTTCTGTTCATCCGTCGTCAGTGGTGATGTATCCGTTGGACGATGACACCAAGTAACCATAATCAAAGTCCCACCAGGCTTTAACACCCGGTAACACTCTTGCAGAAACTTAGTTTTATCTGGCATATGTTCACCACTTTCCAGCGACCACACCAAGTCAAAAGAATTATCATTAAAAGGCATCTCTTGAGCATTGGCCACCAGGAAATTAGTTCTTTGACTCAAATTAGCTTCCCTAGACCTTTCCGTGGCTCTAGCCGCTTGTACAGGACTGAGGGTGATTCCCGTGGCATTAGCTCCAAATTTGGCAGCTAAGTGTAAAGAACTGCCCCCAATACCGCAACCCACATCTAAAATATCCTCCGCACCCGTTACCCCAGCCCAACTTAGCAATTCTTCAATCAAATCTATTTGCGCTTGACGACGCTCTTTTTTATCCTTACCCTCCGCTCCATAGTAGCCGTGGTGCATATGTTCCCCCCAAATCTGTTCCCACAGACCAGAGGAAGCATCGTAAAATTGTTGAATTTCCTGATAAAGTGTTGTACTCATAACCAAAGCAATATTAAAACAACGTGAAATTTTAAAAGAACATACTTGTAGACTACCATCTGTGTTTTTAATTAGATATAGCAGTTGTTGGGTACATCAAGGTAAGAATTAAAAATCCTTGCCACCATTACCGCATATTGCGGGTAAATGACCTAAAAAATTTTAAAACAAAGCTATACACCACAAAAGTTTCAACTCTGTTCCCTGTTCTATTTTTGAAGACTTTGAATTTTGACTTTTAAATTTCTAATTACTTATGACTGTTGCTCGCACAATTTGTCTGGGATTTCTAGCAGTCATCGCTATAGGAGCAATCCTCTTGATGATGCCTTTCTCAACTAGCGGTGGTACGTGGAATGATCCTATTGTCGCACTATTCACCTCTACTTCCGCAGTTTGTGTTACTGGATTAGCCGTAGTTGATACTGGTACTGAGTTTTCCTTTTGGGGTCAATTAGTTATTATGTTATTAGCTCAAATTGGCGGTTTGGGCTACATGACAACCACGACCTTTTTGATTTTGTTAATTGGCAGAAGATTTGATTTGCGGCAAAAAGTAGCAATTCAACAAGCTTTAGATCGACCAGGAATAAGTGGCAGTAGTCAAATTATCCGTTCCATTATTGCTACAACCATAATTTTTGAAATTACTGGCGTATTTCTATTAATGCCAGTTTTTGTCCCCGAATATGGCTGGAATCAAGGAATATGGTTAGCACTATTTCATAGTGTTAATGCTTGGAATAATGCAGGCTTTAGCTTATTCAAAGATAGTTTGATAGGTTATCAGTCCTCTTTTTTAGTTGTTTTTACTATGACTGGCTTAATAATTTTCGGGGGGATTGGTTATCAAGTAATTTTAGATATGTACATTTGGCTGCGCGATCGCATCATCAAAAAAACTAATGTTTTAATCTTCTCTCTAGATTTCAAAGTGGCAACTAGCACAACTATAATATTATTATTGGGAGGAACAATTGCCTTTTTTTGTATAGAAAGTAGAAACCCTGAAACCTTGGGTGGGTTAAGTTTTACCCATCAAATCTTATTAGCCTGGTTTCAATCAGTGACTCCTAGAACTGCTGGTTTCAACACTATTGATATTGGCAAAATGAGTAACGCTGGCTTGTTTATTACAATTGCTATGATGTTTATTGGTGCGAGTCCGGGTGGAACAGGAGGTGGCATTAAAACAACAACTTTGAGAGTTCTAACCAGTTGTACAAAATCTATACTCCAGGGGAAAGAAGAGGTTTTACTTTATGATCGTAAAATTGCGATATCATTAATTTTGAAAGCAGTTGGTGTGTTTGTGGGTTCAATAATCACTGTGATTGTTTCCACAATTTTAATTAGCTTGACAGATCCTAAATTAGCATTTATCCAAATTCTCTTTGAAGTAGTATCAGCCTTTGGGACAGTGGGACTTTCTACAGGAATTACTGGTAGTGTTTCTACAGCAGCAAAATTAATATTAATTGCCACAATGTATATTGGTCGAGTAGGCATTTTATTATTAATGTCAGCCATGCTAGGAGATCCTCGTCCTAGCAGAATTCACTATCCCGAAGAAAATTTACTCGTTGGATAAGGGTAAAGTAATCAATTTTGTTTATCCTTTAATCTTGAAAATCCTGGGTGCATTAAATTATGAATCTCTCATCTTTAAAATTTATCCGCAGTTTGCGTAAAGATAACCACCAATTTGCTGTCATTGGTTTAGGCCGTTTTGGTCGTTCTGTGTGTTCTACGCTGCACAATTTAGGTTATCAAGTTCTGGCTACAGATGTTGATGAAAAGCGAGTTTCTGAAGCATTAAATGACGAAATTACCAGTCATGCTTTGCAATTAGATTCAACTGAGTCAGCAGCTTTAAAAGAAGCGGGAATTTTTGAATTTGATACGGTAATTATAGCAATTGGTAATTATATCCAAGAAAGTATTATTACCACTTTGAATGTCAAAGAGGGTGGTGTACCTCATGTAGTTGCTAAAGCTTCTAGTGAAGTTCACCGCAAATTGTTAATGCGAGTAGGAGCAGATCATGTTGTTTTTCCAGAATATGAGGCGGGTTGTGCTTTAGCTCGTACACTAACTAAACCATCTATTTTAGAAAGATTTGATCTCGACCCAGACCATAGCATTGTTGAGTTACTTGTCCCTGATGAATTTCACGGAAAAAATATTACTGAAATCCAACTTCGTAACCGTTACGGTTTGAATTTGTTGGCTGTGAGTCAGGATGGTAAATTTCAAATTAATCCTGACCCCACCAAGCGTTTAGAACGTGGTTCAGCAATGGTAGTTATTGGTTGCAATAAAGATATTAATCGTTTACCAATTTGAAGTTATTTTCCCATAGTGTTAGTTTCCTCTGGGGTTAAATTAGGAACTATTGGTGCAGGTGGAATTTCTTCTATTGTTTGTACTGGGGGTTCAATAGCCGATGGTATATCGCTTGGTATTTCTATGGTAGTTTGTGCTGGTTCTGGTATGGTAGTAGCTGATTTTGGTGCTAAAAGTTGATCGATTTGTTGGACTATTTGATCAGTTTTTTCCCCTTGTTCAATATCGCCTTGTTCACGATATTCTTTACTGGCGCGTTTCAATACTTGACTAGCTGTTTTTAAATTACCTTGATTGTATAAGATGACTCCTAAATTATAGTAAGCCGAGGCATTTTTGGGATTTTGGCGAATAGCTTGTTGGTAGATAGTCATGGCTTCTGAAGTTTGACCTTGAATTACCATCAGACTACCTAAATTGTTGTAAGCTCGATCATTGTTAGGATCGAGCCTTAATACTTGACGATAATTATCGATCGCCTTTTCCACTATACCTTCTTGTTGTTGAGCGATCGCTAAGTTAAAATACGCATTAGGATTATTACCATCAAAGTTAATTGCTTGCTGATAAGCAGCGATCGCTTCCTGGCGTTGATCTTGTTCATATAAAACAAACCCTAGATTATAATGTGCCGCAGCCATTGTGGGATTAATTACCAAGGCTTGACGATAAGCAGTAATCGCCGCTTCTTTTTGTCCCTGTTGCTGCAACGCCAACCCTAAATTATAATAAGCTTCCCCCACATTAGGATTGAGTCTAATCGCCTCTCCATACTCTTGTATAGCCAAATCCAAGCGATTTTGTTGTAACAGAATATTCCCTAAATAATTCCGGGCCGAGCTAATATTAGTATCTCGTTGCAACGCTTGACGAAAAGCCGACTCCGCAGCCTGAAAATCGCGACGTTGATAGCGTGTGACTCCCTGTTGGTAGAAAATAGCCGCATCTAGATCCTGAGAAACCAAATTTTGCGCTGATACCTGAGTTGCTGGTAAAGTCAAAACTAAAAATGTCGAAGAAGCCAGTAAAAATCTTAGAGGTGGGATGGTTAATAAATGTAAACACTTACGAATTTGAAATCCTTTAGACATGATTGGTAGACCTATACATAAAAATCATTCGTTTACATAGAATACCCTTTCTGCTACTGTTAATTAACCCCAGCATGGTAGGAACTACGAACTAGAGGAGCAGAACGAACGTGGCTAAATCCCATATCTTGGGCTATTTTGCCAATTTGGGTAAATTCCTCTGGAGTCCAGTATTTTTGGACTGGTAAATGTGCCAAAGAAGGACGCATATATTGACCCACAGTTAAGCGATCGCACTTTACATTCCGCAAATCTTTCATTGTCTCAATTACTTCCTCCAGGGTTTCTCCATGTCCCAACATCAATCCTGATTTAGTAGGTATAGTGACATCAATCTCTTTGACTGTTGCTAAAACTTGCAAAGAGCGATCGTACTTCGCCCCCCGACGTACCGGACCAGTTAAAGAGCGTACAGTCTCCACATTATGATTAAAACACACTGGTTTAGCCTTCACAATCATCTCTAGGCGATCGCGTTGACTAATAACTCCCACACCCATACCACCCCAAAAATCTGGTGTCAGCACTTCAATCTCCGTTGCTTTTTGCATTTGACGAATAGCCTCCATCGTCTTGACAAACTGCCCAGATCCCCCATCAGCCAAATCATCACGGGCTACAGAAGTTAAAACTACATACCGCAATCCCAACAAATGCACAGCCTGGGCTACCTTTTGTGGTTCTTGATCATCCACAGCCATTGGTGCATGACCTTTATCTACTTGACAAAAAGCGCAAGAACGGGTGCAAGTTGAACCCAGTAGTAAAAAAGTTGCCGTCTTTTGGGCATAACACTCCCCCCGGTTAGGACAACGCCCCTCTTCACAAATCGTATGAATTTGACGGTGTTTAATAATGCGTTGTACAGTAGATATCTCACTGGCCTTACCTATGGGGCGGCGTAACCACCTTGGCATCGCTGTAATTTCTGATTTAATTTGATTTTTTTGTGAAGCATTCATAAAGATTACCCATTGAATAGACAAATACCTCAATCTGAGTTTCCTGTTAATTGCAATTAATATGATACAAATTAATTAGAACAGAAGCAGAGGTTTGACAAAACACCTGCCTTATTATCATTTGTACAGGAATATACTCCCCCCTAATCTACATAAAATTTAGATATAGTGGGAGAATTTCAAGATCAGTCGGCAAACCTGCCATCTACATTTAAAGTTTCTGGTAGAGCAATCAGTCGTGGCAAGTAATAAAATTTTGGTTATTGACGACACCACCGTTGTCAGGGTAAGAGTACGAGAAATGTTGCCTCCAGGCAACTTCGAGGTATTAGAAGCTAAAGACGGATTGGAAGCTTACAATCTGATCTTGCAAGAAAAGTTAAGCCTGATCATGCTAGACTTCATTTTACCGAAAATGAGTGGCTGGGAAGTTTTCCAGAAAATTCAAGCCCAGCCACAATTAAGGGAAATTCCATTGGTCATCATGTCAGGCCTCAAGGAAGAGGTAACTGAAAAAATTCAGGAGCCTTTTGAATATTTTGAATTTCTGAACAAACCCTTTGATCAAAAGCAACTAATTGCTGCAATTAAGTCAGCTATGGTCAAAGCTAAAGGAATACGTCACGAATCTGTTCCGGCAACAGTCCTTCAGGTTAACAACGAAGCGGAAACAATAATAAGTTCTGCTCAAGATTCCGATTTATCAGCAGAAGTAAAATCACTAAATGAAAAAATTGTCAAGATGCAGATAGAAATTGATAATTTGAAAAAACAACTGGCTCAGGTTGTAACATTTGTTAAACAGAAAATTAAGTAGCTCCCATGAACTGCTAACTTTTACATGACCTGCCCTATCCTACTGAGCAAAGAGAAAAGGCAGGTTTTTTAATTAGGGTCAGGAGTCAGGAGGAAGAATTAGAAGAATACTCTTGAATCTGAATCAAGTAAGAGAAGTCCATAGAAAAAATGACCTTCCCTTCCTCCCTATCTCTTTTAATTTCGGTTAAAATTGCCGAATAACGCTATAATGAGAAGTATACTATCGTACTAATTTGAATAATACTGCTCCCAGTTTAACTAAAAATACTTGTATTAAGAAATTATCAGTGGGCATCGGCATGAGTAGTATACAAGAAAATAGTTTAATTTTAGTAGTAGATGACACTGTTACCAATATAGAAATCATCTCTTATGTATTAAAAAAATCAGGATTTGATGTGACTACGGCTATTGATGCAGAGAGCGCCTTTAAGCAAATTCAAAGTAAACCACCAGATTTGATTTTATTAGATGTGATTATGCCGGGAATAGATGGATTTGAAACCTGTAAGAGGTTGAAGCAAAATCCAGAAACCCTTGATATACCAGTAATTTTTATGACCGGTGTTGCTGATACACAGAGTAAGGTGAAGGGACTGAAATTAGGAGCAGTAGACTATATTATCAGACCTTTTGAAGAAGAGGAAGTATTGGCTCGAATCAAAAGCCATCTACAACTGCGATATTTAACTAGAACCTTAGAGTTGCAAGTAACAGAAAGAACATCTGCCCTTTCCCAGGCATTAAAAGAATTGCAGGAATCTCAACTCCAGCTTGTACAAAGAGAAAAAATGTCAGCTTTAGGTGACTTAGTTGCAGGGGTAGCCCATGAAATTAACAATCCTATTGGTTTTATTGCTGGTAACTTACCACCGGCTATAGAGTATATAGAGGATTTATTTCGAGTTATTGACCTTTATCAAAAATATTATCCCACCCCTGTGCCAGAGCTAAAGGAAAAACTTACTACTATTAATTTAGATTATATTCGTTCTGATTTACCTAACTTGATCGTCTCGATGAAAGAGGGTGTCAAACGCATTGGCAATATTAGCAAAAGTCTGAGAATATTTTCTAGGGCAGATAGCGATCGCAAAGTTCCCTATAATATTCACGACGGACTCAACAGTACATTAATTATTCTTCAGCACCGTTTAAAAGTCTCTAACAAAAGCCCTGATATTCAAATCATCAAAGACTACGGTAATTTACCCCTAGTAGAATGCTTTCCTGGTAAACTCAATCAGGTATTTATGAATATCTTAGCAAATGCCATTGACGCTATAGAAGAATTAATCAGTGAAAATCACGAACTTAGTAATTGTCTTCGACCCACTATTTGGATTCACACTTCACTCAATCCAGACAGCACAGCAGTGATCATTCGGATTAAAGATAATGGCGTGGGGATGTCGGATGAAACTTATCAAAAAGCCTTTGATTATTTATTCACTACAAAACCCGTAGGTAAAGGTACAGGTTTAGGATTATCTATTGCTCGTCAAATTATTGTCGAAATTCATGGCGGACTACTCAAGTGTTTTTCTAAAATAGGTGTTGGTACAGATTTTATCATGGAAATTCCACTGTATTAGTTATACTAAGAACGGTTGGGATATGAACTTTTACAAAATTACGAAAAACCCAAATTTGTAGGGGTTTAGCATTGCTAAACCCTTACCCACAGAATCAAATGATTAAGCCGTGTTTAGTATAAGATATGATTAATATAGTAATCAGAATAAAAACCATAATTAGTGATATAGTAGTTTTTACTGAACTTGGGCATTTTTTTTCAGTCTAGTGGTAACTTGATTCCTACTAGCTATATAATTTTTTCCTTGTCAAGTAGCCTGTATTTTTAAGCAAAAATAGTTAATACATACACCTTTAACCATCGGTATATGACTATATCCCAAGTAAAAAACCAAAACGAAAAATCCATTCTCGGTAATAATACTAAGAATAGCAAAGAAAACACACCAAGAAATTTACTAATTAGGTTAATGATAGGTGGCATGACCCTAGCAGTTAGCGTCAGCGCCTATTTTAGTTATCAATTAGTCCGTAACTTAATTCTAGCAAGTTTACAGAACAATGCTTTTTTGCAAGTAGAACAAGGAGTACGTGAAATTGATGGTTGGTTAGCTGTTCGCAAAGCTGAAATAGAAACACTATCGAATACAGCAGTTATACGCACTCTAGATTGGTCTGTTGCTGATCCTTATTTACAAACAGAACTCAAACGAATCAACGAATTTTTCTTTTTACAAATTGCCAAACCAGATGGTTCTTATCACAATACCAGAGTAGGTAAAGCCAAGGCAAATATTAAGGATCGTAACCACTTCAAAACAGCCATGAGTGGGAAAACGTATATCTCTGACCCCCACATTGGTCGGGCAACAAGAGTTCCATTAGTTGCGATGTCTACACCAATTTGGCCAAATCCTCAGCAAAAAACCACTCCTATTGGTGTATTTCAAGGAAATGTGAAAGTAGATCGGATCATGGAAGTTGTGAATAAACTGGGATATGGTGAAAACAGCTATGCCTTTGCCCTCAATTCCAAAGGACAAGCGATTGTTCACCCTAATGCCGAATTAATGTCAACCCTAGAAAACCCAGGGCCAAATCTGCTAGAGTCAGCAGATAAAGGGTTAAGTGCGATCGCTAAACGCATGATTAATAAACAGAGCGGAATTGAACTAATTCAAATTGACGGAACTCGTAAATATGTAGCTTTTATTCCCCTCAAAGAAACCAAATGGTCAATCGCTTTAGTCATTCCCCGCGCAAACATTGAATCTCAACTCCAACCACTTGATTTAATGGCATTGGTAGTATTAGCGCTGGGATTAACAATGATTGTTGTGCTTTTACAGGTTCAATCTTGGGAACAAACTCAACTCAAGAAATCCAAAATATTAGCAGACATGGCCAAAGAAGCAGCCGACAGTGCCAACAAAGCAAAAAGTGATTTTTTGGCTAACATGAGCCACGAACTGCGTACACCCTTGAATGGCATTTTAGGTTACGCTCAAATTTTGAATCGAGCTACAAATTGGGGAGAAAAAGAACAACATGGCATTAATATTATATACCAATGCGGTTCTCATCTTCTCACACTAATTAATGATATTCTCGATCTTTCAAAAATCGAAGCTCAGAAAATGGATTTATATCCCAAATCTTTGTATTTTCCCGCTTTCTTACAAGGAATTGTCGAGATATTTTATATTCGTGCTGAACAAAAAAAGATCGAATTTGTCTATTTACCTAGCCCTGAATTACCAGATGGGATTGAAGCCGACGAAAAACGCTTGCGACAAGTGCTAATTAATCTATTAGGCAACGCTGTTAAGTTCACAGATCAAGGCAAAGTAACCTTCAAAGTAGATGTTTTAAATAATCCTATTCAAACAGAAATACCAATCAAAAAAATTCGCTTTGAAATTACAGATACAGGTGTAGGAATTGATTCCGATGTATTAGAAAGTATTTTTATGCCTTTTGAGCAAGTAGGAAATAAAGTAATTCGCTCTCAAGGAACAGGACTCGGATTAGCAATCAGCAAAAAAATAGTCAACTTGATGGGAAGTAATATCGAAGTAAAAAGCAAATTGGGAGTTGGTAGCACATTCTCCTTTGAAGTAGAATTTCCGGTAGCTATTAATTGGATCAAAGATGCTGCAACTACAGCCGAAAATATAATTACTGGCTACCAAGGAGAGAAGAAGACTATTTTAGTCGTTGATGATAAATGGGAAAATCGTTCCGTCATTGTTAATTTACTCGAACCATTGGGTTTTATAGTTGTCGAAGCCCAAGATGGTCAAGAAGGTTTAGTAAAAGTGGCAGAACATCAGCCAAATTTAATTATTACTGATTTGTTAATGCCTGTGATGGATGGGTATGAGTTGTTGCAACATATTCGTGAATCAGCAGAATTTAAAAGTATCCCAATTATTGTTTCATCAGCTTCTGTCTCAGAAATTGATCAACAACGGAGTTTAGACGCTGGAGGGAATGATTTTTTGAGTAAACCAGTCCAAGCTGAAGAACTATTTAAGATGCTGGCAAATCTTTTGTCCATTGAATGGCAATATGAAGAAATAAAACCAGTAAATGTAAGTCAAGGGAATCAAATTCAAGCTGACAATAATCAATTAGAAATGGTAATCCCAGAATCGGCAGATTTAGAAATATTACTGGCATTAGCAGAACAGGGACGCATGAATAAACTAATCAACGAATTAAACAGAATTGAGCTTTTAGACCCCAGATACACAACATTGACCAAAAAAATTATGCACCTAGCAAATAGTTTCCAAGCAGAAGAAATTGAAAAATTAATTAAATCACATTTAAATATCAGATAATTATGAAATGCTTAGAAACTGAAAGTTTGGTTTTAGTTGTTGATGATACACCTAACAATTTAGCGATTATATCTGATGTTTTAAATCATGCAGGGTTTGAAGTAGCTACAGCTATTGATGGAATTAGAGCAATTAAGCAAATTCAACGTCAACCACCAGATTTGATTTTGTTAGATGTAATGATGCCAGGAATAGACGGATTTGAAACCTGTAAAAGATTGAAAGAGAATCCAGATACCACAGATATTCCAGTCATTTTTATGACGGGTATTTCTGATCCAGATAGTAAAGTTAAAGGTCTAGAACTAGGTGCAGTAGATTATATTGTTAAACCTTTTCAGGAAGCAGAAGTATTAGCTCGAATTAAAAGTCATCTACAATTGCGGCACTTAACAAAAACCTTAGAATTAAGAGTAGCAGAGAGGACATTTGAACTTTCCCAGGCATTAAAGGAACTACAAGAATCCCAACTCCAGCTTGTACAAAGGGAAAAAATGTCGGCTTTAGGTAACTTAGTGGCTGGAATTGCCCATGAAATTAATAATCCTGTAGGTTTTATTTCAGGAAACTTAGAACCTGCAATAGAATACATACAAAATTTATTTAGTGTGATTGATCTTTATGAGAAATATTATCCCGATCCTTTACCAGAACTACAAAAAGAAATCGTTGCCCTTGATTTAGATTATATCCGTTCTGATTTAGTTAAATTAGTTGCTTCGATGAAAGAGGGGGTGCAGCGTATTGTGAGTATTAGTAATAGTCTACGAATATTTTCTAGGGCAGATAGCGATCGCAAAGTCGCTTACAATATTCATGATGGTATTGATAGTACAATAGTTATCCTCAAACATCGTCTGAAAGCGCTGCCAAATCGCCCTGATATTGAAATCATCAAAGAATACAGTGATTTACCGCCAGTAGAATGCTTTCCTGGTAAGCTAAATCAGGTATTTATGAATATATTAGCCAATGCTATTGACGCGATCGATGAATTAATTGATAATAGTGATGGATGTGGCAATTCTCTAAAACCAAAAATTCTGATTTACACTTCATTAAATGTAGACCGCACCGGAGTAATTATTCGGATTAAAGATAATGGTGTGGGGATGTCAGAAGAAATTTATCAACAAGCCTTTGATTATTTATTCACTACAAAACCAGTAGGTAAAGGTACAGGATTAGGATTATCAATTGTCCGTCAAATTATTGTCGAACTTCATAGTGGATTGATCAAGTGTTTTTCCCAGCCTGGTTTCGGAACAGAGTTTATTATCGAAATTCCTTTATCATAGCTAACATTGATTAATTTTATTTTCCTAAATCGTGCATTTCATTAATAGCGATCGCACATTTTTGGGTTAATGCTTCCAATTCTTCTTTATTACTCGAACTAGGTGCATCAATCAATTTACCAATTCTCACAGTGATGGGAACTGAACGGGGGAGACTAGAACCTGGTTGTAAAATTTTGTCAGTACCCCATAAACTTACGGGTAAAAAAGGTACTTTGGCTTTAGCTGCCAATAGTGCTGCACCTCTTTTAGGGTCGGCAATGCGACCATCTGGAGTCCGAGTACCTTCCAAGAATACACCGACAGCCCAGCCATTATCTAAACATTCTAAAGCCGCACGGATAGCAGCGCGATCGCCCTTGCCTCTATTAACTGGATAAGCACCGTATAATCTGATGGCTTGGGCTAAAACAGGTACTTTAAACAACTCTTCTTTAGCCATGTATGCCACTGGACGACCTACACAATTAGATACAATCGGTGGGTCAAAATAACTAGCATGATTACTGACTACTAACACTGGTCCAGTTTTGGGAACGTTTTCCACTCCATAAATTTTCCCCCGGAAGTATGTGTGTAACATGGGGCTAACCACTGACCACTTAAAAGCGTGGTAAAGTGCTAAACTGATCAATGGTTCACGAGTTCTAGTCATAAAATCTATAAAAAAGGTTGTGTTACCTGTTGCTTGCCATAGCATCTACTTTAACTCTCATTTTACTCTCTTCTCACTAAAAGAATATGGATTAAATGAACCGCAAAGACGCATTCGCGGTAGCGTCCCGGAGGGATAGAACGCGAAGAAAGAAGGAAGAAGAAAGATGATATCTAATCTTACGCTGGGAAGGGAGTATTTGATGGAAAGACTGTTAAAGTATGGAAATATTCTAAGTGATTAATTAGGGAGCAACTATGGAAAAGCGAACATTAGGTACATCAGATTTGAAAATTACACCTATCTTAATGGGTACTTGGCAAGCTGGTAAAAGGATGTGGGTGGGAATTGAGGATGCTGACTCGGTTAAAACCATTCGTTCGGCTTATGAAGCGGGAATTACAACCATAGATACGGCTGAGGTATATGGAGAAGGACATTCAGAACGCATAGTTGCTGAAGCTTTATCTGATGTTCGCGATCGCGTTGAGTATGCTACTAAAGTTTTTGCCAACCATCTCCAGTATAATCAAGTGATTGAGGCGTGCGATCGCTCTCTCAAAAACCTAAGAACTGACTACATTGACCTTTACCAAATTCATTGGCCTACGGGTGCTTTCAATAGTCCAATTGTACCCATTGAGGAAACCATGAGAGCCTTAAACCACCTCAAAGCACAAGGTAAAATTCGGGTAATTGGCGTTTCTAACTTTTCTGGTATCCAACTGGCAGAAGCAGCCAAATATGGACGAATTGATAGTTTACAGCCTCCTTACTCCCTATTTTGGCGGCAAGTAGAAAAAGATGCTATGCCTTATTGTATTGAAAATAATATTTCCATCTTAGCCTATTCTGCCTTAGCTCAAGGATTGTTAACAGGTAAATTCCCTCCAGGAACTAAATTTGATCCAGCAGATAACCGTGCTAAAAATAAATTATTTCAAGGGGAAAACTTTGAACACGCGCAACAAGCCTTAGACGAACTACGCCCCATAGCCCAGCGTTATAATTGTACCCTGGCTCAGTTAGCATTAGCTTGGTTAATTGCCCAACCTCAAACTAATGCGATCGCTGGCGCACGTTACGCCGAACAAGCCCAGGATAACGCCAAAGCTGGCAATATTCAACTTTCTCCTGCGGATATTGCCGAAATTGATTCCATTGGCCGCATTGTTACCGATCATCTTGATAGTAACCCAATTATGTGGGAATGGTAATGGGTAATGGGTAATGGGTAATGGGTAATGGGTAATGGGTAATGGGTAATGGGTAATAGCGGTTCGACTTCGCTCGGCATAAGTCGCTCACCGACCGGGAACAGTCAACAATCAGCCGATACAATACAATATAAGTAAAAATTAAGCAAATATCACTATGCGACTACTACACACCATGCTGCGGGTAGGGAACCTAGAAGAATCCCTAAAATTTTATTGCGAACTACTGGGAATGAAGTTACTGCGACGTAAAGATTACCCAGGAGGGGAATTTACCCTGGCTTTTATCGGTTATGGGGACGAAAGTGATAACACAGTCATAGAATTAACATATAACTGGGGCGTTGATAAATATGACTTGGGTAATGCTTATGGTCATATTGCCCTGGGTGTAGATGATATTTACGCCACTTGTGAGGAAATTAAAAGTCGTGGTGGTAAAGTAGTCCGTGAGCCGGGACCAATGAAACACGGTTCAACGGTAATCGCTTTTGTAGAAGATCCAGATGGTTATAAAGTTGAACTGATTCAATTAAAAACTCAAGAAGCAAAGGTGCAGGAAAAATCACCAGAACAGCTTGTTAGTAAGTAATTTGGTTGAAAAATAGAGATGGGGAGTAGGGGATAATCAACTCTCAGCAGTTACCCTTTCCCCTGAGCGATCGCTAAATTAGATCATAATAGATCATAAATCTCACCGTACTACCGGAGATATAACAAAAAGATTGAAGTATGATTTTAGGAGTTATGCCTTGACAGAATCTATTACATCAGGATTTTAT
>NZ_JAYGHC010000002.1:125061-135863 GCF_034932285.1 Cronbergia sp. UHCC 0137 | reverse complement strand
CCTGAAACTAGGCAATTTCCTTCATACATATCATCTGCATTTTGTACAGTTCCTAAGTTCTAGATTTGTAAGATTTGCCTAAATCCTACAGTAGAGATTACCAGTTCTTTGGGTAATTCCCAATTGCTCAACTAAAATTAAAAGTCTAAAGTCCAAAATCCTTTAAAGATGCAACCTACTGATCCTAATAAATTTACTGATACAGCCTGGGAAGCGATAACCAAATCCCAGGATATAGTCCGCGCTTATCAACAGCAGCAACTAGAAGTTGAACATTTAATTATTGCTTTATTAGAAGAACCCACCAGTTTAGCTACATCTATCCTCACCCGTGCTGAAATTGACCCAGTGCGCTTACAGCAACAATTGGAGGCTTATACCCAACGTCAGCCAAGGGTAGGAAAGAGTGATCAACTTTACCTCGGACGTAACTTGGATTTACTGCTCGATCGCGCTGAACAAGTTCGTGCAAAAATGAAAGGGGTAGAAATCTCCGAAGGACATATCCTCCTGGCCTTTGCTGATGATGAACGGGTGGGGAGAAGAATATTTAAAGCTTTGGCTGTGGATATCCCCAAACTAGAAGCGGCTGTGAAAACCGTTCGCGCTACCCAAAAAGTCAAAGAACCAGAGGCTTCAGAAGCACCATATCAAGCTTTAACCAAATTTGGCCGAGACTTGACAGAACAGGCAAAAGCTGGTAAACTTGATCCCGTTATTGGCAGGGATGATGAAATTCGCCGAGTAATTCAGGTGTTATCCCGTCGGAGTAAAAATAATCCTGTATTAATTGGTGAACCGGGAGTAGGTAAGACAGCGATCGCTGAAGCATTAGCCCAGAGAATGGTTAACGGTGATGTTCCCGAATCGTTGAAAAACCGTCAATTGATTTCCTTGGATATGGGAAGTTTAATCGCTGGGGCTAAATACCGGGGTGAATTTGAAGACCGGTTAAAAAATGTCCTGCGGGAAGTGATAGAATCAAACGGGCAGATTGTCCTGTTTATTGACGAACTACACACCGTTGTCGGTACAGGTTCTAACCAACAAGGGGCGATGGATGCGGGAAACTTGCTGAAACCAATGTTGGCGCGGGGTGAGTTACGTTGTATTGGTGCGACAACTTTGGATGAATACCGCAAACACATCGAAAAAGATGCAGCCCTAGAACGTCGCTTTCAACAAGTATATGTAGATCAACCCAGCGTGGAAAACACAATTTCCATTTTGCGCGGTTTAAAAGAACGTTACGAAGTCCATCATAACGTTAAAATATCTGATTCTGCCTTGGTAGCGGCTGCCACATTGTCAGCCCGTTATATTTCCGAGCGGTTTTTACCAGATAAAGCCATTGATTTGGTAGACGAAGCAGCCGCAAAACTGAAAATGGAGATCACCTCCAAGCCGGCGGAATTGGAAGCTATTGATAGACGTTTGATGCAGCTAGAAATGGAAAAGCTGTCTTTAGCAGGAGAAGAAAGCGGAATTTCCCCAACTAGAGAGCGTTTACAGCGTATTGAGCAAGAAATCGCCAGTTTAACAGTTAAACAGCAAAAATTTAATGAACAATGGCAAGGTGAAAAGCAGTTATTAGAAGCTATTAGTCTTTTAAAGAAAGAAGAAGATGCGCTGCGGGTGCAAATTGAACAGGCAGAACGGGATTATGATTTAAATAAAGCGGCTCAACTCAAGTATGGTAAATTGGAAGGAGTGCAGAGCGATCGCGAAATCAAAGAAACCAAACTGCTAGAAATTCAAAATCAAGGTTCAACCTTACTCCGCGAACAAGTCACCGAAGCTGATATTGCTGAAATCGTCGCTAAATGGACAGGAATCCCCGTTAATCGGCTTTTAGAAACAGAACGACAAAAGTTACTAAAACTCGAAAGTCATTTACACCAAAGAGTTATCGGTCAAGAAGAAGCCGTTTCTGCCGTTTCCGCCGCCATTCGTCGCGCCCGTGCAGGGATGAAAGACCCTTTTCGCCCCATTGGTTCATTTTTGTTCATGGGACCGACTGGGGTAGGTAAAACCGAACTCGCCCGCGCTTTAGCTCAGTTTCTCTTTGATTCGGATGATGCTATGGTGCGCTTGGATATGTCCGAGTACATGGAAAAACATTCAGTTTCTCGCCTTGTGGGTGCGCCTCCCGGATACGTCGGTTATGAAGAAGGTGGTCAACTTTCCGAAGCTGTGCGTCGCCATCCTTACTCAGTGGTGTTGCTGGATGAAGTGGAAAAAGCCCACCCTGACGTATTTAATATTTTACTGCAAGTGTTAGATGATGGCAGGATTACAGATTCCCAAGGAAGGGCTGTAGATTTTCGCAACAGTGTGATTGTGATGACAAGTAACATTGGTAGTGAACACATTTTAAGCGAAGGGGGAACAGGAAACGAACAACGGGTAATGGATGCTTTGCGGGGTCACTTCCGTCCCGAATTTCTCAACCGTGTGGATGATATAATTTTGTTCCATACCCTCAGCCGGTCAGAAATGCGCCATATTATCCGCATTCAACTAAAACGGGTGGAAAATCTGCTGAAAGAGCAAAAAATATCTTTTGAGATATCCCAAGCAGCTTGTGATCATTTGGTTGAGGCTGGGTATGATCCAGTTTACGGTGCGCGTCCTCTGAAAAGAGCAATTCAAAGGGAAGTTGAGAATGCGATCGCTACCAAATTATTAGAAAATACTTTCATCTCTGGTGATACAATTATCATCGACAAGGATGAACAGGGGTTAACTTTCAACAAAAAAGTCCCTGTAAAGGTGTCGGTGGTACAGAATACTGTCAAGTTAATAGAGGCATCTTCTGGGGATAACTTTTGATAGCGATCGCTCACATTATAGACTTCCAAATAAAAAATATCCCAAAATTTCTTGTGATGCAGGCATCTTGCCTGCTAATAATACAAGATTGGATCATCTTTTTTGTGGACTTCTCTAACTTCAAATTATGTTTATAGGCATTATAATTTGAAAACACGTTCTAATTATTGGCAACTTCTACCCTTAATCCGCACCCAATGGGAAACCATCACTAAGGGATTTGTGGGTATTTTAGGCTATGTATTGGCAACTTTAACCTTAATTAATTTAGCGGGTAAGTTAGCAACCCCCTTTGGAGAGGGTAATGTCATAGCGATCGCTCAATTGGCCGGAATCTGCGCTTTAATATTTTTGGTGCGTGGTTTTTTCCAATCCATGCAAGATTTATACATGGCCAAGGCTGCATTAAGAATAGCCTTTCTCCTCCGTCAGCAAGCCTACTCACACCTGCAAAAACTCAATCTCAGCTATTTTGAAACCGCAAAAGCAGGTGATTTATCTTACCGTCTCACTGAAGATGTTGATCGAGTCGGGGAAGTGGTAAATAAACTCTTTCACGATTTTGTTCCCTGCGTTTTGCAGTTGGTCGCAATTCCCATCTACATGATATACTTGAACTGGCAACTTACCCTAGCCACAGTCATTGTTGCCCCACTGATGGGAATTTTAATTGGTTGGTTTGGGGAAAGGTTACGCAAGTATTCTCTCACCAGTCAAAACCGCGTTTCTGATTTATCGGCCATTTTGACGGAAGTTTTCAGTGGTATTCGCTTAATTCAAGCTTTTGCAGCCGAAGAATACGAAATTGCCAGATTTAGCTATGAAGCAGAACGCAGTTTAAAGGCCAAATATTCAGCCGAAAGGTTAAAAGCTATTCAAATCCCCATTGTGGGGTTTATGGAAGCCTTGAGTGCGTTATCGTTGTTGATGGTGGGAACATGGCAGATATCCCAACGCAATTTAACTGTAGGCGAATTTTTTAGTTACTTGGCGGCTGCGGCCTTGTTAATTGACCCCATTGGACACACTACTAATAATTATAACGAATTTAAACAAGGTGAAGCATCAGTAGATCGGGTATTTGAGTTGTTAGCAATTAAACCGACTATTTTAGAGAAATACACTGCGATTAATTTGCCCCAAGTACAGGGTAAAGTCGAATATCGTGACGTTAGCTTTGCCTATAAAGCTGGTGAGCCTGTATTAAATAATATTAATTTATTGGTGATGCCGGGACAAGCGATCGCTCTCGTTGGTGCTTCGGGTGCCGGTAAAAGTACCTTTGTCAACCTTTTACCCCGTTTTTATGATCCCACACCAGGGGAAATTTTGATTGATGGTGTGAATATTCGGGATGTAAAATTAAACAGTTTAAGACGACAAATTGGGATTGTTCCCCAAGAAACGATGATGTTTACGGGGACAATTGCTCAAAATATTGCTTTTGGTCAAAATTCCTTTGAGATGGAAACTGTGGAAGCAGCAGCGAAAATTGCCAATGCCCATCAATTTATTATGGAGTTACCGGAAGGTTATAATACTTGGGTAGGTGAGCGTGGTGTAAATTTATCTGGTGGACAAAGACAGAGAATAGCGATCGCTCGTGCTGTGCTGCTAAACCCCAGGATTTTGATTTTAGATGAAGCGACATCTGCGTTAGATTCAGAATCGGAAGCCTTGGTACAGGAGGCTTTGGAAAGATTGATGGAGAATCGCACGGTGTTAATTATTGCTCACAGATTATCGACAGTGAGAAAGTGCGATCGTATTTTGGTTTTAGAAAAAGGACAAATTGTAGAATCGGGAAATCATGAAGAATTATTAGCGGTTGAAGGTAGATATGCGCGATATTATGCTCAACAGTTTAGTTAGAATTTAGTTATTTATGCAGGAGTAAATTTTATGTCGAATCACAGTGGAAGCTATATGCTCAATGAATTGATTACAATTTTGATACGAGAGCATTGTTTTGATCATTTGGATCAAGAAAAGAAGCAAAATTTGATTGAAGAAATTGTCAAACTAGCCAGTTATCAATATGATTGTAATTCAGGGGAAATTTTAGAAGGACACACAGATTATTTTAAGATATGTTATTGTTGTTTAGCAAAAACCAGTGATCTTGAATCTGGTCTTTGTGTAAAATGCAGGTAATTACCAGCAATTCTCATGTTGAAAGGATTTTACGCCATTTCAGCGATCCCCGAATTTGTTAAGAATTGTAAAACCCTATAACCGCAAGGGTTTAAATGTCATGAAACCTTAAAATGAGAATTGCTGGGTAATTACATAATATATCGCTCTTTTTTTGTTTCGCGCAAAGACGCAAAGACGCAAATAAGGGTTTTGTCAAGAATTATAACTAACATAAATTAATTTGTGGTTTCTACTTGCCAATCTTCCAGAGAAATTTCTGCGGTTTCGATAGCTTTAATACAAAAAGTATTAATATCTCTGGCTGATAAGTTTACATTCACAAACACCCCACTTTCTAATTTTCTCGTATCCCGAAATTCCTTTTCATCTGTACTAATAAAACGGGGAAATTGTTCCATAATATCTTTAAATTTATCTGGTTCTAAATCAGCAATCACATTTAAAGTTGTTTCTAAAACATCACGCCAAGTTTTAACAGCATATTCTTGAGTAAATATTTTAATTTGTTTTGGCTTTGTACCAGTGAATTTACTTTTGGGCTGATTTACATGATTTTCCTTACCAAAGTAAGGCCAAATTTGTAAAATTCTTTCGGCTAAATATAAACTCCTTTTTTCTATATCTTCTCTTTTCCAAGTCTCTTGATTTTCAAAGTATTTATTGATTTCTAGATGACTATTAATCAATATTTGTTTTTTCTGGATAAATTCAGCGTTATATAATTCACCATTGTAAGCTGTAATAGTTATATTACCCAAAGAGTGTAGTAATAAATTATGAGTTATCCCCCAATTTTCCCCTAAATGTTCTTGCCACCATTTAGTTATAGTCTGAGGCATAATATGTTCAACAGTCAGATTAGTAAAAGAGACTTGTTCTTTATGATGAAAAGATTCTTCTATAGATTCTAAGATTAATTTACCTTTCTCAGTACGTCCAGCACCGTATAATTTTACATCCAATAAACTTTCCTTAAATTCTTTATCATGGGGATAACTACGGTTTTGTAAATCTTGCTTTAATAGTTCCACAAAATTAGCATGAGCTAAATTACTTTCCTTACTCACTTGAGAATATAGCACAGAAAAGATTCTATTTAATCCCCTAGTTTGCACATTACAAACAAATCGGCGAATAATGAAATTTTCTAAAATCTGCAAAACAGAAATAAAATCTACTTCTGAAAGTTTATTTTCTTCATAATCATGATAACAATTAAGTAAAAATGGATAAACAGTAGCTTGTTCTAAACGGTTGATTCTTTCCAGGTAACGACGAATTTTTAAGTTATTCTCTTTAATTGGATTTAAAAGTTTTGAATAATATTGAGAAAATTTATATAACTCTTGTAAATAATCAATAGCATCTCTTTTACTCATCCTCTCTTTAATCTCAAAATAAACTTCATCTTTCTTGATTTCTACACCATCTCTTGTTAAATAATGTCTGATAAAATCTGTTAAATTATCATCTAGACTTTTTTGCATTGGTAGCCAATAATTATTATAAGCAGATTCTTGATTATCTGTATTAATTTTCAAGAAAAAATAATTACGAATTAAATCAGCCTGTGTTAAAGGTTCACCCTTAGCATTGAGACTTTCAAAGACTAAATGAGGATTATCTTCTGCACTTAAAACAACGCTCACAATAGATAAATAACTAGAAATGACTTGTTTAATCTTACCAAAATCTAAATTAATTTGTCGGATTTTCCTCTGAAAAAATACATAGCATTGTTGAATACTTTGGTCGTTGTTATATTCTTCTTGATTAATTAAACTATAAAATGATTTTCTATCTACTTGGGTAGGTTGCAATTTATAAATATCAGAATCTTGCTGATATTGATTAATAAGAAATTTATTATGTAATTCTTCTGCTAATTGCTTATTAGTATCCTTAGCTTGATCTCGTAAAGCACAAAACAAAATAAAAATAGTAGTTAAACGTTGTTGTCCATCAATTAATAAATATTTGCTTACTCCTTCTGGTAGTCCAAAAACTGGTATGGTAACAATAGAACCCATAAAATGAGGACGAGGATTTTCCGTATTACATAATTCTAAAATATCATTCCATAATGCTTCCCACTGAGATTTTTTCCAACTGTATGGTCTTTGAAATAAAGGTACAATATATTGTTTATCACCTTGAATAATCTCTCTGAGCTTAGTTTCTGATCCTTGCATAATTAATGTACTCTGATTTATTCAATAGTTGTTATAGTAGTATAAAACAATCTTGTATCAACAGGATTAGATTGCGTAACAAAATTCAACATTTATAATATCCAGATATCCAGGGAATAAATTCACTTTCTGGAAATATCGAAGCAGCATATTGTAAAGAGAAAGATGTGATCTCAAGTTGGTCTTCTTCTGTCCAAGTATCACCTTCATCAATAATAGATAAATTTTTCTCAACTAAATTAGTTTCTAATGCTTTTAGTATGAATCTAGCAATTATATCTTGTTCAGTTTCAGGAAGTTGCTTTATTTGTTTAATAGCTTCTTCAAGTAATTGAGTCATAGTTTTTAACGTTAATCATTATCTATTATACTAGATATGAGACAGCCAGGGAATTTATTCCCTGTTTAAGAGGGTGTTTGAAAAGTCTAAATTCTTACTCGCCCTGGCGACTAGAAGTCGCGGCTATACAATCGAAACCCACCTCCGTGGGTTGTAAACCCTTTATTTGACCTTAGTCCGCGCAGGCGGACTTTGTTTGTGTAGTAGCGATTTATAATCGCCGGAAACTTTTCAAACATCCTCTAAAACCGACTCATAAAAAATCTCTCTTTCTCTCTGCGCCTCTGCGCCTCTGCGTGACCAAATCATTAGGCTGTGAAAAATCCAAAATAGCTTCCGAAAGCGCATCTAACTTTTCACCAGATAACTCTTTAATTTGTGATTCCAACTTTGTCAAAATCTCCCCAATACGAAGTTTTCAGCTTTCACTAGATATTTATCACTATCCCCTAACGGCAAAAATCATTTCCTCTACAGTTCGCAACAATTCCTGCTCATTATAGGGTTTAGAAAAGTAAGCTCGCGCCCCTAATTGTATTGCCAATTGTCGATGTTTATTACTACTTCTAGAAGTAAGCATGGCAATGGGGATATTTTTTAACTCATCATTAGAATTAACACATTCCAAAAAGCCGTAACCATCCATTCGGGGCATTTCAATATCACAAATTATAGCCTCGACCTTTAACCCATTTTGCAGTTTTTCCCAAGCATCCTGACCATCTTTAGCTTGTTCTACTTGGTATCCTCCTTTTTCCAAAGTTAAGGCCAAATAACGCCGGACATTAATCGAATCATCAACAATTAAAATCATCCCTTTTTGGCGAGTTGGTCTAGCTGGGAGTTGTTGTTTTTGTGGTGTGATAAAAGCTGTTTTTAATCGAGTTGTAGGAATTTTATTACTTCTGTGGGGACGTTGATTATTATTAATCCAGGATAATAATTCGGTGGCATTAATTAATGGTACTACCCGACCATCACCGAGAATTGTACAGTTGCTAAAACCGTTAGGTAAAGGAATATTTCCTTCCACTTGACGAATAGCCACTTCTTGTTCACCCCAACAACGATCTACTTGCACGGCTACAGGTTGAGAATCGCTTTTAATTATTAATATACTACTGGCGTTAATTGCCGTAGGAGTGACTAATTCCAGGCTATTATAACGAGAACAATTAAACTCAAAATATTCACTCAATCGCATCAATGGTAAAGTATTATCTTGCCATTTTAAATATTCTTTCTCATCTTTTAACAAAAGCTGATCATTTTGTAATAAAAATATTTCGTTAACAACATCAGTAGGAAATGCCAGCATCATAGGTTGACGAGCATCGATCTCTACTAACAATACTCTTGTGATCGAAAGTGTAAAGGGAACTGATAAAGTAAATGTTGTACCAATTCCCTTCTGAGTGTTAACCTTGATATCACCTTGGACAAGTTTGAGGTTATTACGAACTACATCCATCCCCACCCCACGACCAGATAAATTAGTTAGTTTTTCAGAAGTAGTAAATCCAGGCTCAAAAATTAAAGATAACAGTTCCTCGTCATTAGCATTAATTAATAATTCTCTATCTAAACCCATAGAAAGAGCGCGTTGGCGAATTTTTTCTAAAGAAATTCCCTGTCCATCATCATGGATAGTAATAATTGTGCGATCGCTTTGATGAGCCGCTTTAATTTCAATTAGCCCTTGTTCTGGTTTCCCTTGTGCCTGACGGGTAGCCGGATCTTCAATTCCATGATCAAAGGCATTCCGTAACAGGTGCATTAAAGGGTCATTCAAAGCTTCTAAAATACTGCGCTCAATTAGAGTATTACCACCTTCAATTTTTAACTGCACGTTTTTACCATATTCCACATTTAAATCGCGGATAGCTCTAGGAAAACGCTCTACTAAATCAGCAACAGGACGCATCCGCACTTGCGTTAATTTTCTCTGTAATTGTTTCGATGTTTTATTGAGTTTGCGAGTTATTTCATCAGTATCATCAACACTAACTTGAATATCAGTTGTCACTTCTGCAATCTGCACAATGGTTTCCATGATATTTTGCGATCGCAGGTTAATTTTTTGTTCACGCTCTATTTTTAAATCATCAACAATCCTATCTATAATTTGTGTCTGATAATTGTCCTCTAATCTAGATTGAGGTGTAATCTTTTCATAAGCAGTATGTAATTCTTGATGTTCTTGATCTAAAATTTGTACTCTTTGATTTAGATTTAAAACCAGTTTGCGTAATCTTTCTAATTGTACACTTAACCCATTCCTCTGAATAATTATTTCCCCAAATAAATCGTTAATTTCTTCAAGTTGTTTACTGGGAACTCGAACTGTATTATCATGTTCTTTATTTAGATGAACTGCGTCAACTTTTCGTTCTATAGGCGTAGTATCGGGAACTAATAATGTATTGTTTTGTAAAAGTTCCACATCATGAATTTTCGTTGTAGCTATTTCTAAATCATCAATAATATCTTCTTTAAATTCACCCAAATAAATTTTTGTGGGTAATTTATTCCGTTGATTAGTCAAAACTAAAGCTTGCGATCGCCGCCATGCTTGTAATGCTAACTGGGTAATTTCGACAAAGCGATTTGGCGAAGAGGCTAAATGCTCACTGACTGACTGACAAAGCTGGGTAAAGGCTTCTAATTGCAGCATTTCCCCCAATCCACCTAACTCAGATGCCATCGTCGTGATTTCTGCCTGTAACCCCACTTGAGCCGGATTTTTCAACAATGATTCTAGACGCACCAAACACTCTTCCACCTCTGTTTCAAACAACAAAGGTATAATTTCCTGCCCTTCATCCGATGACAGTACACTGGTAATATTTTCAGCAGGAGGTTCACCCAAGCGATCGCGCAACTCATCAAAAATAGGATAACAAAAAGTTCCCAACCACACATCATCAGGAGAATTTCCCTCTGATAATAATTCTGCAATTTGTCTAAGCCAATCCACTCCAGATAACATCAAACTCTGCAAATGAGTATCCACCTCTAAAGAATTTTTCCGGGTTTTTAAAACCTTAAAAGCATCCTCTATCCGGTGAGCCAAATTACTCAAAACTCGAAACCCCATCATCGCTGCCCCACCTTTAATCGAGTGAGCAGCCCGCATTGCCGCATTTATTCTTTCAACATCAATATGTTTATTAGTTTCAATTTCTAGCAATACCCCTTCCAAGGTATTTAAATAATCATTTGCCTCTTCCAGAAACTCCATCTGAATTTCTAGTTCTTTATCGTTTATCATTGGTAATTGG
>NZ_JAYGHC010000002.1:120210-124983 GCF_034932285.1 Cronbergia sp. UHCC 0137 | reverse complement strand
GGTGATTGGTGATTGGTGATTAAATAATCTTCAAATCCGTGCCATCCGTGTAATCCATTAAATCCGTGATCGTGATTGAATAACTCAACTAATCGTAAAAGTTTCCACAGTCTCCTGCAACTTCTGGGATATCTCCACCGTAGTTTGTAAAGATTGGGAAATTTGGCGAGAAGAATCACTACTGCGTTGAGAAACAGCAGCAATATCTTTCATCAATTGACTAACAATTTGTGAGGTTTGTCCTTGAGAAGCCGTAGCAGTAGAAATTGACTGAACCAAAGAATATATTTGTTGAGAGATATCAAAAATCTGATTCAAATTCTCCTTGGCATTTTCAACAATTTTGGTACTTTCAACTACCTGATTAGTCCCGACTTCCATCGCTTGCACAACTTCACTCGTTTCTCGCTGAATTTTCTCGACAATTAGCTCAATTTCTTGAGTAGCAGTGGCACTCCTAGCTGCTAATTCGCCAACTTCTTCAGCAACCACCGCAAAACCTTGTCCCTCTTCCCCCGCTCGCGCTGCTTCAATACCAGCATTAATTGCCAACAAATTAGTCTGCATAGCAATTTGATTAATTAAAAACACCACCCGCGAAATTTGTTGAGACGACTCTCCCAACCGTCTGACTTTTTTTGCAGTTTCACCAACTGTATCCCGCAAAAATAAAATATTCTGCACAGTCAAATCCATCGCTTCTCCACTGGAAGTAGCAGTATTAGCAGCTTCTTGAGCCGTATTAGCTAAAGCCTGTATAGCATTATTTATCTGATCAACAGCATCTAAATTACTATTAATTTGAGCCGCTTGCATTAGTGCTTCTTCAGCTAATTCCTGAATAATATCCTCATTAGAACCAATTGCTATATTCACCTGACTGGCAGCATTTTTAACTTGATTGACTATATCCCGTAAACTTTCTATCATCGAGTTAAAGAAATCTGTAAAAAGGTTCATTTCATTGGATATCATCTCCGACTTACCTGTAAAATTCCCTTGAGAACTAATGCTCAGTAACTTTAAAATATGGAGATTTTGAATATTTGTAGGACTAGCTTGAATCTGCTCCAAAAGTTTCGATTTTTCAACGGCATAACCAATGTTAATTCCCAGTTGTGCAAATAAATCAACTTCCAACGGTTGCCAAACACGGTAAATTTGACAATCATGAACAATCACTAACCCGAAAAGTTTCCCTTGCACCATAATCGGAGTAATTAAACTACTTTTAATGGCATACTTTTCTAACAACTCAGTATGATTTTTATTCTGGTTTGGTTTTTCGTCAATATTAGCACCAACAACTCTTACCCTCCCATCTTGATAAGATTCTACATTTATTTCTTGAAAATAGGGATGATCACCGTGTAAATTAATCATCCTTTCCCAATCACCAACCACCGACTCAGCGACAACTATTCCTTGCCCAATCGTAGAACTTAGTTGATAGAATATTACTCTGTCCGTTTGTAGAACTTGACGAACTTCTTGCACTACCATTTGATAGATTTCTTCTACTTGAAAACATCTACTAATTTGCTGGTTAATAACCGTAAGCAATTTCAGCCATTTAACCTCTATGTCTGTCGCAGAATATAGATTGTTTTTATCTTGTCCTACCTTGCTTGCTGGCAGCACTTTATTCACAACTCTCTTTGTGCCATTCATGGTTAACCAACCCACAAATAAAGCCAGCGATGCCATAAGTAATACAATTAATGCTGTTATACTAGCAATTAAGCTTAAAAGTTGTTTTTGTGGTTCTAATGCAACTACTTGATCCTGAGCTAGAATTGCTTGCCATTTAAAATCTCTTAACTCTTTTATTTCTGGTAACTGTGCATAACTGATTAGTTTTTGCTGTTGAGTTTTTGTAACAACTTCTACACCTTTTAATTCTAACAAATTATCTAAATTTGGATATATCTCATTTACATTTTTACCTAAATCATCCTCTTTAGCTGTCAGAAAAATGTTACCTATATCATCAAAAAAATAATATTTATTTTCCTGAGCAGTATAACTTTTTATGATCTCTTCTAAGGACTTTAATGGTATACGTGTTCTGACTACGGCTATGGTCTGACCCGTAACTGTATCTTTAACTGGTGCAGCCATATAAACCACTGCACTTCTATTTTTTAATATTTCTGGTTGACTAATTACAGGTGCATTATTTTTGATCACATCTTGAAAATATTTCCGGTTTCTTTCCTCACCAATATCTCTACCTCTAGATTTAACAATTACTCTTCCGTCAAGATCCAACACTGCAACGCTGTCATAGGCTTTATAAGCTTTGACAAATAGATCTAATGCTGCTTGTTTTTCTTGAATATTGGTATTGGTACTAACTTTAGCACTTGTTAAAAATGGAAGATTCGATAATACCTGAATATCTCCATAGCGTTCTAATATAAAATGGTGAACTTTATTACTTAGATCAATTGTTTTTGTTTGCTGATCTAAGCTAATTTGTTTTGTTAACGAATTACTGGCAAAGGTGTAAGTAAATGCGGCAAATCCTATGATTGGTAATGTGGAGGTAATTATTAAAAAAATCAAGGCTCTTGTATTTAAACCGACGCGCCGAAAATATTTCACTACACGATTATTAGGAGAATTAGACACAATTTTCTTGTTACTCTGGCTGGGATTTTCTACAACTTTTGGTAATGATATCGGCGATGTTTTATTTGCAGTATCGTTACTATGAACTGATTTTATCTTATTAAACATAAAGTAATTTTCCTAAATTTATTAATCTCCTCTGACATTAAGAACAGAATGATTGATAATACTTGGTGCATCTAACACCAAAAATATTTCTTCTTCCTGAACTATACAACCACATAAATAAGGTACTAAACTAGATGCTACTTGTCCTATAGGAGAACGAATTTCATCATTTGTAAATTTAGTAGTACCTTTGATTTCTTGCACAACTAAACCCAAAAGCTGTGATTCCACTCGAACAACAATTACATTGTACTGCCGTAGGCGATGATCTATACATTCTAAATTAAACATTTTTGGTAAATCAACTGTCCAAATAATCCGACTACGCCAATTCATCAATCCTAATATACACACTGGCATATTAGGCATGGCCGTTACAGATTCTACAGGGACAATAATCGCTTCTTGGGTATATTTGATTGATAAAACAGCCGCAGTTTGTTGATTTAGTTGAAATTTAAGATAGTTATCTCCTAAGCTGTGTTGGTTCGGTTGGGAAGAAAGAGTAATATTGGAATTTTTCATTATGGGCATTAAGTAATAATTATCTCATGTGTTTAAACACAATTTTTATTAAATCTGATCTTTTAAAAGGCTTGGTCAAATAACCAGATGCCCTGACAATTTTAGCCTTTGCTCTGTCTATAAATCCACTTCTACCAGTCACCATAATAATAGGTGTATTTTTAAATGATGAATGCCTTCTTAGTAATGAACATAATTCATAGCCATCTAGATTTGGCATTTCTACATCTAGTAAAATTAAATCTGGCTTACTTCTAATTATTTGCATTAAGGCTTTTATCGGATCATTAATCATTACAACTGAAAATCTGTAGTTATCTAAAAAATGATTAATAGAATTTAATACTGTTTGACTATCATCAATACAGGCGATCGTGAATGTCTTTTTTTGACTGGATAATTGATTATTTTCTTTAGTTTGAGTGATGAGATAATTAAATTCTTCTTCAGGTTGTTTATAAGTGGATAAAGGATCAGCCGATAGTCTAGTAGGTTGGGTATTTGGTCGCGGAAGTAAATATTTTTGACAATGTTTGACTATTAATCGCAAATCCAAATGACTGAATTTTGGTAGTTCATTTAAGTAATTATCTGGCTGTAATTTATAGTTCCCTGCTTTTAAACACAAAAATGACTCTATCACCTCTTTAGCTAATTCTTCTACTAACATTCCTGCTTGTGCGGGTGTAATATATTCTTGATCGACTAACCAGCAAATAAATTGATATTCTGATTGTGAGATTAATTCTGGTTGATTGTTACTTACTAACATTAGCTGCATCTGTTCGTAAGTTGTGCTGTTGATGTTAGAGATTGGATGATTTAATCTTTCTAAGTGACTTTGAAATCTTTCTAATACTCGATCTGAATAGGAGGCATAAGTAAGTTTACCTTTGTCTAAATAGATCGACCAAGATACATCCTCACTCAATACGTTTAAACACCCTGTAACTTGACGATCGCTTAATTGTGATAGTAGGGATAAGGGGTGTAGTTTCTGAAATATCTTGTAGCTACTTATAGAAGTTGTCATGATTGTGATTTTACTGTTTACGGCAGATATTCTGCAATTAAATTTAAGTATAATTGATTAAATTGTTTGTAGTGTTCAGTATGGATTATTTTGTTTTGATTGGTAGGAATAATCAATTTTAAACCCGTTCGTTAAAGATGATCAAATCTTTGTCAACTTACCTGCCTATACTGAGTTTATCCGACATCTTGGGGAAATCAGACAAAAAATGTAAATGCCAGATAAAGTCACTCTCCATTGAGAAGTAGGTAAATGACCACAGTAATAATACTGATTTAGTCAATGATATTCAAGATTCTTATTTATGTATTTCTACTAACTAATTTTCGTGAATAACAAGCTATGCCACTTTAATCCTTATCCTGGTTAAAATGCTGTCACTTGCTGCTTGACTGGGGACTAATAGCCCCGGTCATAATCTACGGGTTTGAAGGTGAAAAAGGTGAATCCAGTGCAAGGAATAAGCGTTCAAA
>NZ_JAYGHC010000002.1:116899-120134 GCF_034932285.1 Cronbergia sp. UHCC 0137 | reverse complement strand
CCTGACTCCTGACTCCTAGCCCTAACGAAAAGACCTTTTTATCAAACCCTACTTATGATTTAAATGAAACTTTATCAGCTTCATTCAAGCCTAGTTGTGGATATTTACGAACTGGGCTTAAACGCTGACGAATTTTACCAATGACGATATACAAAATTGGGACAATAAACAAAGTCAAGAAAGTGGCAACAAACATTCCCCCAAACACAGCCGTACCAAGGGATTGACGACTAGCTGCACCTGCACCTGTAGCTGTAGCCAGAGGTAAAATCCCCAGTAAAGTTGAAAATGCTGTCATGAGGATTGGACGCAAACGGCCTTCTGCTGCTTGTACTGCGGCTTTGGTAATTGATAAACCATGTTGTTCTCGTAATTGGTTAGCAAATTCCACAATCAAAATTGCGTTTTTACTTGCTAAACCAATCAACATTACTAACCCAACTTGGCAAAATACATCATTATTTAAACCCCTGAATGATTGGGATAATAACGCCCCCATAATAGCTAGGGGAACTGCGAGTAGAATAATCAAAGGATCAACGTAATTTTCGTATTGAGCAGCTAAGACTAAAAAGACGAAAATCAATCCTAAACCAAAAATTAAAGGTGCTTGTCCACCAGATTCTTTTTCTTCAGAAACAATACCTGACCATTCGTATCCCATACTAACAGGTAAAATCTCTTTCGCTAATTGTTCCATTGCCTGAGTTGCTTGTCCAGAACTAAAACCAGGAGCAGCAGAACCGTTAATTTCAATTGAGCGTAATAAGTTGTAGTGATTGATAGTTTGCGCTCCTGTTGTGGGAGTAAGTTTGACTAAACTACTCAGAGGAATCATTTGATCATTTTCAGAACGGACATACAACAAACTTATATCATCTGGGTTAGAACGAAACTTAGCATCTGCTTGTACATATACTCGATAAGTGCGAGATAGGTAATTAAAGTCATTGACATAGCTAGAACCCAAATAACTTTGTAAGGTTTTAAAGATGTCGTCTATGGAGACTAGTAAGGCTTTGGCTTTATTCCGATCTACTTCAATCAAAATCTGGGGTGTGTTGGCGGTAAAAGTGCTAAATACACCTTGTAATCCTGGGGTCTGATTACCACGCATCATAAATTGGCCAACGGTTTCCAGCATGGAGTTTAAGCTGTTAGTGCCGGCGATATCTTGTAACTGAAATTGGAATCCACTAAAACTACCTAAACCACGAATGGCTGGGGGATTGACTGGAAAAACTCTAGCTTCGGTGATGCTTGAAAATTTCCCCCATAACTGACCAATAATAGCTTGTACTGTCTGATTTGGTAGTGTGCGATCGCCCCAGGGTTTGAGAGTGGTGAAAATTACTCCATTATTAGCAGTATTGCCACTAAAACTAAAGCCACCAATGGCAAAAGTACCGACAACTTCTGGTAATTTGAGAATTTCCGTTTCTACCTCACTCATAACTTTGCTGGTGTAGTTGAGTGAAGATCCTTCTGGTCCTTGAATAATGGTGATGAAATAACCTTGATCTTCGTCGGGGATAAATGCGGTGGGGACATTTAAATAAAGCCAGCCAGTGAAAGCTAATAAGCCAATGAATACGAGAATAACGATCGCTTTAACTTTTGTCAAAACAATCACCACTTTTTCATATCCTCGCTGCATCCCATCTAAAAACCAGTTAATTCCGCCAAACATAGCCCCAAAAATCCCCTTGGGTTTGGGGGTAGGACGCAACAGGAGAGCCGAAAGAGCAGGTGTCAAAGTGAGAGCTAAAAAAGTAGAAATGACAATGGAAAAAGCGATGGTGAGGGCAAATTGTTTGTAAATTTGTCCAGTTGAACCAGGGAAGAATGCCACCGGTACAAACACTGCCATTAATACCAAAGAAGTAGCAATTACAGCCCCCGATAGTTCCTCCATGGCTGCGGAAGCTGCGTGACGGGGTGACATTCCTTTTTCTTGAATTAAACGGGCAATATCTTCAACTACAATGATCGCGTCATCAACTACCATCCCCGTGGCTAGAGTCAAACCAAACATGGTTAAGGTGTTGATAGAAAAATCAAAGGCTTTGACAAAGGCAAAAGTACCAATTAAAGCCAGGGGAATTGTGATCACGGGAATTAAGGTAGTGCGCCAATCTTGGAGGAAAATAAAAATAACTAAAACTACAAGAGCGATCGCTTGTAACAAAGTCTTTACAACCTCAGCTAGAGACTCTTCCACCACCGTAGTTGTGTCAAATGCCACCTGATATTCCATCCCTGGTGGAAAGCTTTGGGCAACACGTGCCATTTCCGCTTTCACCAATTTAGCCACATCCAAAATGTTGCTTCCCGGTGTGGGAAATATCCCTATTCCTACACCTTCTTGACCCCTAAACCGCAGAAATGAACTGTAATTTTGAGCGCCCAGTTCTGCCCTACCCACATCTTTTAACTTAATTAGTGTGCCGTCAGCAGCAGTTTTAATCACTAAATCATTAAATTCTGCCGATTCTGTCAGCCTACTAATTGCCCTCAAGTCTATTTGATACATTTGGCCATCTGTTGCTGGCTGCTGTCCAATTTGCCCCACACCGACTTGTAGGTTTTGTTCGTTCAGGGCATTGATAACATCATTAGTAGTTAAGCTGCGAGTTGCAAGTTTATTAGGATCAAGCCATAGACGCATAGCATAACGACGTTCACCAAAGATCCGCGCTTCACTTACACCTTTAATGCGTTTAAGGGAATCTGCTATATATAAATCAGCGTAATTACTGAGAAAAACATTATCAAACTCTTTATTTTTACTATACAAACCCATCGCCAAAAGGATGTTATTAGACTGTTTGTTAACAGTAACACCAGTTTGTTTGACAGCATCCGGCAACTGAGGTTCAGCCAGAGAAACACGATTTTGGACATCAACTGCGGCAATATCTTTGTCTCGCGCCGAATCAAATGTAACTGTAATAGAGCTACTACCATCATTACTACTGCTAGAAGTCATATATTTAATGCCTTCCACACCATTAATTTGGCGTTCTAAGACAGTCGTTACCGTACTTTCCACAATTTCGGCACTAGCACCAACATAGTTAGCATTAACAATAATTTGCGTCGGGCTAATTTCTGGATACTGTGCTGTCGGCAAAGTTGGAATACTAATTGCTCCCACCAACAGAATGATGATGGCGCAGACAGTTGTAAATACAGGTCGCTTAATAAAAAAGTTAACAAACATGAATTTGGGTAA